>NZ_VOXR01000119.1:0-1483 GCF_013420645.1 Acinetobacter sp. C15 | reverse complement strand
TTGTTAGAACCCATTTAAAGTGTCTATATTCTCACCAATAAAAATGTCTGGTTTATGATGGTTTAAACATCATGGACTGGATATGAAATATAGATGCTGATCACTATGTCTGACAAAGAAATTCAACGTCTTGCTGTTCTGCAAGACGTTCGAGATCATCGTATTACACAAGTCCGTGCCGCTGAAATCCTTAATCTTTCAACCCGTCAAATTACCCGGTTATTACAGAAGCTCAATCAAGATGGTGTTTCAGGTATGGCGCATGCCAGCCGTGGTCAACCTGGCCATCGTCGCCATGATGATTTATTAAAATCAAAATGTCTTTCCATTATTTCCGAACATCTGCTGGGATTTGGACCTACCTTGGCCCATGAGAAGCTCAGCAGCATATTTGACCTGAATATCCCGGTAGAAACGCTTCGGCGCTGGATGACTGCAAATGACCTCTGGATTCCGCGATCCAAGCGCCTTAAACGTCCATATCAGCCACGTTATAACCGTGATTGCTTCGGTGAGCTGATCCAGATTGATGGCTCATATCATGACTGGTTCGAAGGACGCGCTGCTAAGTGCTGTTTATTGGTGTATATCGATGATGCCACTGGAAAGCTGTTGCATCTGCGCTTCTGTGAGGCAGAAACGACCTTCGACTATATGCTTTCAACCCGAGCCTACATTGAACAATACGGTAAGCCTCTGGCCTTTTATAGCGATAAACATTCGGTCTTCCGAGTGAACCAGAAATCGAGCCAGGACAGCAAGATCACGCAATTTGGCCGGATTCTGAATGAGTTAAACATTGATATTATCTTTGCCAACTCCCCACAGGCTAAAGGTCGCGTAGAACGCGCGAATAGAACCCTTCAAGACCGTTTGATCAAGGAGATGCGTCTGGAAGGCATCAGTTCAATTGCCGAAGCCAATGCCTGGTTACCCTGCTTTATTGAGCATTTCAACCAGAAGTTCGCCAAGTGTGCGCGAAATTCAAAGAACTTACATCGTCCGCTAACAGAGTCTGATGCTGAGCTGGAGGATATATTCACCTGGCAGGAACCGCGTAAGGTCACGAAGAACCTCACCATCACCTATGACAAGTGTATTTATCTGCTTGAACCGACAGAGCTGAATCATAAGCTTGTTGGGCAATACATTTCATTTCTGGAGTACCCGGATGGCACTGTGGCGATCATGCATGAAGGACGGAAGATCAACTATAGTGTCTTCAATAAACTGGCTGGACTACAGCAGAATGAAGTGGTTGAGAATAAAAGATTAGGCTCGGTTCTGGCGCATATCCAGCAACAGCATGAAGAGTTGGAAAAACAAAATAAACGTTCCCGTCTCAAGAAAAGTATGCCGAGTCGTAAAGCTCAGAAAGCTGTTATTGAACAAAGAAATTTAAATCCTGTGCTTGACTCTTGCAGTTAAAAACAGGACATTTTAAATGGTTTATCGCATAGACATTTTAATTGGTGAATAACAT
>NZ_VOXR01000118.1:0-1504 GCF_013420645.1 Acinetobacter sp. C15 | reverse complement strand
ACCAATCAAAATGCTGCGTTCACAGCGCCGCGGCAGGGATCCGCCGTGCTGGTTGTCGGAAAAGGAGCCGCTAGTGGGAAAGAGGAGGGTAAATTTTCAGCGTTGCTGGCTCCCCGTCAGCCGGATTAGGTTGCATCGCAGGGGTGTCGAAAGAGTCAACTGCGGTCCAAAGCTGTTGGACTTGGGTGAAAAGGGCGTTTATTCTTCCTATACGTTGTCGGCAGCGGGCCAAAAAGGAATACGTCCATGCCCATCGAGGTGAAACCGGCTGTGAGCGCGGGTTCAAGCATATAGCCCGACAGGCGCGTATCCTTGCCGATCACGACACGATGGCGGTGGTCACCGCGACGAAAGACACGGCCAGCCGCCATGCCGACGCGCAAGGCGGTTTCCGCCGTCATCGCGCCTTCGTTGGCTTTGCCACGAATACCGTCTGTGCCGAAATATTTGCGCACCATAAGGTCGATTATCCTGTCGTCGGGTCGCCCTCAAAGGGGACATGCCTGCTGAACCGCGAATATAGAGAAATATCCCGAATGTGCAGTTAACGAATTCTTGCGGTTTCTTTCAGCGCCGCCAATACCGCCAGCCCGTCGCGCAAGGGGCGCGGCTCGTGTGTGCGGATGAAGTCAGCTCCACCTGCGGCGGCGGCAAGCTCTGCAGCGAGTGTCGCGGCCCCGACATCCCCCGGACCACGGCCTGTGAGCGCGCGCAGAAAGGATTTGCGCGAAACAGACAGAAGCACCGGCAAATCGAAGCGCAGCCGCAATTCATCGAACCGCGCCAGCACCGAGAGCGAGGTTTCGGGAGCAGCCCCCAGAAAAAACCCCATGCCGGGATCAAGGACAAGGCGGTTGCGTTTGATACCGGCACCCGTCAGCGCCGCGATGCGCGCGTCAAAGAACGCCGCAATGTGATCCATGATGTCGCCAGCGGGTGCCTCGCGCCGATCTGCCTGCCCGTCTTGCACCGAATGCATAACGACGAGTTTGGCAGATGATTTCGCCAATTGCGGATAGAACGCAGCGTCTGGAAAACCGCGAATATCATTGAGATAGGCCACACCACGCGACAAGGCATAGGCTTGCGTCGCGGGTTGATAACTGTCGAGCGAGACGGGAATGCCATCTGCCTTGAGCGCGTCCAGCACCGGCGCGATACGCGCGATTTCTGTGTCGGACGAAACAGGCGCGGCGTCGGGATTGCTGGATGCCGGACCGAGGTCGATCACATCTGCCCCCTCGGCCATCAGCTTACGCGCCTGCGCAATGGCTGCGTCTGGCGCCAGATACCGGCCTCCATCGGAGAAACTGTCCGAGGTTATGTTGACGATGCCGAAAATGATGAGCGATTTATTCATGGGGGCTTCTATAATAATCTCTGTACACGACAAAAATAGATAACTCATTGAAATAATGTCACAATAATTGTTTTCTAACGACGAATACTATGACACATCTCAATGAGTTATATCTTATCTTAAACAAATCTCTAAAATGGAACA
>NZ_VOXR01000117.1:0-1515 GCF_013420645.1 Acinetobacter sp. C15 | reverse complement strand
GAGCACCATATCTGTATTCATACGTGTTGATACTTTCCATCCAACAATTGCTCGCGAGAACACATCAATAATAAAGGCGGTATAGACCCAGCCTGAATGAGTTTGAATATACGTGAAGTCAGCGACCTGAGATACCGTCTTGGTAGTCAATCAGGTTTTGAGATTATTCGACCAATAAATAATCTCTTTGATAGGCAGTCTGATGTTTTAAAACGCCATAACACAGATGTATAAGCTTGCGCATTGCAGCACCTAAAGCACACATTTTATTTTTACCCTGGCTTAATAATCGTTGATATAAAGCTTCAATGTGTGGATTATATTTAATCGCTGTTAATGCTGACATATACAATACTGAGCGTATTTTACTGTCACCTGCTTTTGATAAGTGACTTTGCTTGTTGACTGAACTGCCAGACAACTGATGTACTGGAACCAAACCTACATATGCAGCAGCTTGACTTGCTTTTTCAAACTTGTGCGAATGAAATAACCCCAACAGTAATAAGCCTGATCGTTCACCGATTGAAGGAATAGTTTGCAGTAATTTCAAATCCTGTTTCAATGTTGGATCTTGATCTATGTGATTATTTATTAACTTATCAATATGTTCAAGTTGCTGATTTAAATACTCAATATTCTCTTCAAGTAATTTAATCACAACAACGGAGGTATGAGTGGACTGCGCCTTTTCAAGTCGATTCTTTTCCTGCAATAGACTACCTAGATAGACATCTCGTCTGCCTAGTAAAGCTTTTAATAATCTGACATTTTCAGGTTCAGGCTGCCATATGATTAACTTTGCGGTGTAACCATAACGTGAAAGAGCTTCACTATCAGCTTTATCCGTTTTATTTAGCATGGACATGCCTTTGGCAAAGGCTCTTACTCGTGAAGGATTAGCCACACAAACCTTTACACCTGCATCATATAGATAATATCCCAAATTCTCATGATAAACCGAAGTCGCTTCCATGATTGCTGTCACTTGATCAGGTTCAATTTTAAGAGTGATGAGCCATTTGAGCAGACTGCCAAAGCCACTTTCTGTATTAGTAAATATTTTATTTTTTCTTTTTCCAGTCAAACCTTGAGGGAAAATGCAACAATCTATTTTGGTTTTACTGACATCAATACCTAGCATAATCATGGTGATATTCCTTGAGTTTAAGCTATGATTTTTATCCCATTAACCATCATCTTACCTTGTGAATACAGCATCAAAGTGCTTAGTTACCGTTCAGAGTTGTATGAGGGATAAGGGCAAATTGTAGGTTTTATCTCAGGTTCAAATTTAAGATTTTAGCAGCACTCCAAACTCTACAATTTGCGTATAGTGGTAGCTAATCACTATATCAATCAAGATACAAGAAGCATTGCTTCGCAAGGGTCAGGATGATCTGCATTAAAATTGCGTTTTACTAAGTCATCTGCTCGTTTTTGATCATCTCGGCTACGGGTGGTTTGTTTATTCTTACCACGCCAAACACCTTGTATACCTAGCTTCTGCATCAA
>NZ_VOXR01000116.1:0-1577 GCF_013420645.1 Acinetobacter sp. C15 | reverse complement strand
GAACGGATGATGTAATCAAAGGCAGATAAGGATGCTTTCGCGCCTTCACCTGTAGCAATAATAATCTGCTTGTATGGCACGGTAGTACAGTCACCCGCCGCAAACACACCTTTGACATTGGTTTCGTTGCGGTCGTTAATCACAATCTCGCCACGGTTGCTCAGCTCAACTGCGGTTTCTTTCAAGAAATCGGTATTTGGTAATAAACCGATCTGTACAAAGATCCCTGCCAGTTCAACCGTATGCTCTTCATCTGTTGCACGGTCTTTATATTTCAGCGCTGTCACTTGTGAACCATCACCCACGACTTCTGTTGAAAGTGCATTTTTGATGACAGTCGTGTTTGGCAAGCTGTTCAGTTTGTCTTGCAATACCTGATCGGCACGTAACTTGGTATCAAATTCCACCAGCGTCACATGCTCAACAATACCCGCCAGGTCAATCGCGGCTTCCACACCCGAGTTACCCCCACCAATAACTGCAACACGTTTGCCTTTAAACAAAGGACCATCACAGTGTGGGCAGTAAGCCACACCACGGGTACGGTATTCTGCTTCACCTGGGACATTCATCTCTCTCCAGCGTGCACCGGTTGAAAGCACCACAGTTTTCGATTCCAGCTTGGCACCGTTTTCCAAGGTCACTTCAACTAAACCGTTGGCTGTTTCATCTGCACCTTTAATGTCAGATACACGTTGTAGGTTCATGATGTCGACACCGTATTCACGTACGTGTGCTTCCATTTCAGCGGCAAATTTTGGACCTTGGGTTTTCTTGATTGAAGTGAAGTTTTCAATGTCCATGGTGTCCATCACCTGACCGCCAAAACGTTCCGCCACGATACCGGTGTTAATGCCTTTACGTGCTGCATAAATCGCTGCAGTGTTCCCGGCAGGTCCACCACCAATCACCAGTACATCAAAGGCCGCTTTGGCATTTAACTTTTCAGCTTCTTTGGCTGCAGAGTTGGTGTCTAATTTGGCAATGATTTCTTCCAGTGTCATACGACCCTGACCGATGTGGTTACCGTCCTGGAATACCATAGGTACCGCCATGATTTTGCGTTCTTCCACTTCATCCTGGAAGAATGCACCATCAATCATAGTAGCAGTAGTACCCGGGTTATAGATGGCTATCAGGTTCAATGCCTGCACCACGTCTGGACAGTTGTGACAGCTTAACGATACGAATACATCGAAATCCGATTGGATACCCAAGTCTTTAATAGAAGCCAGCACTTCATCAGACACTTTTGGTGCATAGCCCGAAGTTTGTAACAATGCCAGAATCAAAGAGGTGAACTCATGGCCCATTGGCAAACCTGCGAAGAATACACGCGGTTGCTCACCGGCTTTGGCGACACCAAAGCTTGGTGCACGTTTGTTGTTACCATCGAAGCGTGCAGTCACCTGATCAGACAGGGCGGCAATTTCAGTTACCAGTTCTTTGATTTTGTCTGATTTGTCAGAGCTATCTAAAGTGGCCACTAATTCGATTGGACCTTCAAGGCGTTCTAACAAGGCTTTTAATTGGGCTGTGGTATTTTGATCTAACATTGCTAACGTCTCCAGAGGAGT
>NZ_VOXR01000115.1:0-1612 GCF_013420645.1 Acinetobacter sp. C15 | reverse complement strand
CCAAGAAGACGTGCACAGAAAACAGCAATTCAACAACGAAATCTGAATCCTGTGCTTGACTTGGAAATGTCTGTATAGGACATTTCTATTTGGTTTTAAGATAGGACATTTCTACTTTGGAATAACACCCAAGGCATGGCTTTTAGTCATGCTTTTTTTATCAAAAGACTATAGCTGATAGCTGAATGATAGCGAGCCAAATCGCATACAATATCTATCATTAGACTTAATGCAATAATTAAATGATAGTGTTATCATTAATCTAACAGAATTAAGATTAAATGATAGAAATGAATACACGTATTTATCTACGAGCTTCAACTAAAGATCAAGATGCAGAAAGGGCTTTGCAGATTCTTCAGGATCTAAACCAAAACTTGAATTTGGGCGAAACCATTGTGTACGTGGAAAACTATAGTGGTACCAAGTTAGACCGACCTGAATTGAATAAGCTACTGTCAGAAGCAAATCAAGGTGACACCTTGTTGGTTGAAAGTATTGACCGATTATCACGCCTAACCCAACAGGATTTTCAAGAGCTGAAGCGCAGGATCCAGGAGAAGGGACTTCGTTTAGTCGTAGCAGATCTTCCTACTACCTACCAAATGATTCAAACCAGTGACAGCATTACTAATTCAATCCTGGATCTCATCAACAATATGTTGATTGATCTCCTGGCAACAATGGCCCGCCTGGACAATGAGAAACGTATAGAACGTATTAAGCAGGGCCTGGCACGTTCGGGTTACAAACCAACAGGTAAGAAAGCCAATGAGGCTAAGCACAAACGAATAAAAGAATTGCTAGCAGCTGGCAATATGACTAAGGAAGAAATTGCCAAAGCAGTGAATTGTGGAGTTGCAACTGTTTATCGAGTTGCTAAAGTCATTTAAAAAGGCTTGTATCAGTGCTTCCCTTATGTCATATCTATTTACAAAGGAGCAAGGCATTCTTAAAGGTCAAAAGACGGAATTAATGATGAAAAAGCATTTGATTTACCTTGTTTTTATAGTGATGGTTTTTATTTTAGCTCTGGTTGTAAAGATTGATAATGATCATAAAAAAGGGCAAGCATTAAAGAAATTGGAACTAGTTGAAAAGCAAATCCCTTAGGTAAAAATTGACTTATACTTATTTAAATAACGCTAATAACTAAGCCCAAAAAACACCTAGACCCAGTGCTATACACGCTTAGTTTTTAATATTTCAAAAGAGTATTTTAGCAAATATCATAAAAGACCGGTCTATTCTCAAGCCGGTTTTCTATATCGCAGAGCATCATGGCTTTATCATAGATATATGAATATTAAGATAAATAAAAAGCCCTATAGTCTCTCCCGTTACTATAAGGCTTATAAAACGCTGTAATTTTTTTCTTAATTACCTACTTTTCGATGTAGGTTATGAATATATTTTACCTATTGGTAAAAATAAAGATATAAGACAAAAGATGAATACGTTAGGAATTCCGCGTAAAAACTACTATGTTATTCCAAAGTAGAAATGTCCTACCTAATAACCAAATAGAAATGTCCTATATGGACATTTCCAAGTCAAGCACAGGATTTAGATTTCGTTCTTGAATTGCTGTTTTCTGTGCACGTCTGCTTGG
>NZ_VOXR01000012.1:0-81539 GCF_013420645.1 Acinetobacter sp. C15 | reverse complement strand
TAGAAAGTCAACATGCAATGTTGATTTTATTTCTAAACTTACCACCTAAACCAGAACTCAACCATTTTAGCTAAATCCTTGTTTATCAACAAGTTTTTATCAACATCACCGCCGATGGATGTGCATTCTACAGCATTTCAGAGGGCTTGCAATACCTTTTTTAAAACTTCTGAAACGTGTGTTTATTTTATAATCCAAAAAATTTATAAATAATTGTTTTATTTATAAAAAATATTTTAATAAAAATATTCGTTATTTTATTTGGAAATATCAATTTATATTAAGCTATTGAAATAAATAAATTTTATAAAATTTTAAAAATAAAAAGCAGGACTTTCGCCCTGCTTTTTGTCTGCATTTCGAGCTAATTAGAATTTAAAGCTCATTCGTGCCCAATAATTACGGCCCACATTATTGAATTGCTCGTTGGCGGCTAAACCAATACCTGCATTCCCCATTTTATTGAGATGCTCGGTATACGTCTTATCTAGAACGTTGTCGATTCCCACAGAAAGATCAACCCCATCGGAAAGATGGTACGTGCCGTTTAAAGATAAGGTGCCGAAACCTGCGCTTTCTTTCAGGTCATAGCCCACAATATTGCCCTGGTTCTGGCTAATCCGGTTTTGACCATCTACGATTCGCCAATAGGCACCCAAGGTATAACGATCCTGGATATAACGTAAGTTTACACGACCTTCAAGCGGTGCAATCTGTGGTAACGGCGTATTGTCAGTGGTGTTTTCACCCCAGGCATACATTGCGCTAACATCTGCCTGAATCGCATCGCTAAATTGATATGCCAGCCCCGCTTCTGCACCCGCAATCGTGGCATCGACATTCTGGGTATGTGCTTCCAGCATACCCATACGGCCTGTTGGCAGATAATCGGTCAGTACAAAATCCTGAATCAACCCTGCATATGCAGACACCCAGGAGCTAAATGCACCATGCTCATGCTGATAACCAAAATCTAGCTGCAAAGTTTTTTCAGTATCAATGTTTTTAAAGGTATTGGTATTGCCATTTCCTGAAACGGGACTAAACAGTTCCCAATAATCTGGCATCCGTTCTACATAACCAAGCCCAATATAGGTTTTAGCATCATGATGAGGATGCTGATTTTCCAAACGGATAAAGGCACTCGGTAAGGTTTCCTGACGTTGCTGTGCGGTTTGCACGGCGTCTACTTCAACCTGATCGACACGAACACCGCCCACCAAACGATTCTGCTCACTCAGCTGATAACCCAACTCACCAAAAGCGCCAACAGACTGAAACTTCATATCTTTGATACGTGGTAAGGCATGATAGGCAATATTATTTTCTGTATCGGTCTTACGGATTGTGTGCTCATTATTTTGAGTATCAATACCCGTAATAAAATCTAGCTGATCCCACTCATGTGTCACTGCCAGACGTGCGTTTAAGGTTTTACGCGCCACGTTGGTAGCCGTTTCTTCTGGCATCATCATGGTCGGCTTAAACTGACGCAAACTATAGTTATCCATCACATGATCATTAAAGTTGTAGTTAACCTGCGCTTCAATTTTCTTGATCACATCAGTGACGTTCTGTTTTTCAACGCGTAAACCCAGACTTTCACGGGCAAATTTAGAACCATCCATCATCCGGCCAGCATATACCGCTTCACCATCGGCTTTCCCCCCAGTCAGTTCGACCCAGGTATCTGCATCCGGGGTCCAGCCCAGTGCTACATCAGCATTCCAACGTTCCCAGTCCGATGGCACGGTATTGCCCTCACCATCCTGATAGCTATTCGATACCGAACGGTTGCTATTTAGGCGAATATATTTCTGCTCGTCGCCTGCTGCAACCTCAATATTATGGTCCAGACGGCCAAATGAACCGGCCAGCACACTCAGTTGACCACGATAGTGCTGATCTTCATCAAACTGTTCCGGACGGCGCTCAAAAATCACCGTGGCAGCTGAACCGGTATTGGCATATTGCACGGTTTGTGGGCCTTTAATTACCGAAATCTGGTCATAACTTTCTGGTGAAATATAGGAGGTCGGTGAATCCATACGACTCGGACAGGCACCCAGGTTTTCTGTGCCATCGGTCAGAATTTTAATCCGCGAACCAAACATGCCCCGGAAAGTTACATCGCCATTGGTGCCGGCGCCACTGTTGACCGCGCTAAAACCGACAATACTTTGCAGATAATCTGCACCATCGGTGGCTGGAATCGGTTGAATTGGCTGTTTCGGATCGGCACGGACAATCAGGCCGTTGGCATCATTGCCCTGATGCGCAGTCATCACAATAGGTGCCAGACTTTGGACGGGTGTTGGGGTTTCTGCAAACACAACTGGTGAATAACAAGCAACACAAATCGCAGCCGCAAGAGGCTGTAAAAAGAATTTTGGCTGAGCCATTTTTCATTTCTCACTGGAATACATATAAAACACGGCTTAAGTCATTCAAGACCCAAGCAAAACAAACGCGGTTTTATGCAAACAGTGGCGGTGCCCTACCCTGAGGAATAAGAAATAGTCGTTGCAGTGCAAACCAGACATGCTGGAAAGCTTTTTCAAAAGCGATAAAACGCACTTGAATACGATCAAGCACTTCTTTCACACTGAGTTCTGGCGGTAAAACGAGATTGCCGTACACGGTACAGTACTGGCATTGATGATTGGCATCATGATGATTATGCCCGTCATCTGAAATGACTGGTTGATGCTGACTGTACAGATGTTCGGAATGGGCATGTCCATGTGCTGAATGATCAACCGGCAATAAAAGCGCACGCGTAATGGTTTCACAGACCGGTGCCACCTGATAGGCTTTCGGCAGCAAAGGCTGTAAAAAAACAGCAATCTGTAAAAATACTGCCATCAGTGAGAGCAGTAAACCACTACGAATCAACAAACATATATTCCTGCTTTTGACTGGCCCAAGTATAACAAAGCCCAATCGAAATTGGGCTGTTTTGTCCTGATCTTTTAGTCGCAGGGCTGTTTAGCGTTTAACCGCCACTTTCTGACGCTGACGCACCACTTTTTCGACTTTTTCACGGGCACGCTGACGCTTTAACGGCGACAGATAATCGACAAAAAGCTTGCCATTTAAGTGATCCATTTCATGTTGGATACAGACAGCGAGAAGTCCGTCCGCTTCTAACTCAAATGCTTGACCTTCAAGGTTAATTGCCTCAATTTTTACACGTGACGGACGCTCAACTTTGTCGTATATTTGAGGCACTGACAAGCAGCCTTCTTCATAAGGCTGGGTTTCTTCAGTCAATGGGGTAATTTTGGGGTTAATGAATACCATCGGTTGGTCTTTGTTTTCAGACAGATCCATAACAATCAGCTGAATATGACGGTCAACCTGCGTTGCAGCCAGCCCGATGCCGGGCGCTTCATACATGGTTTCAAACATATCTGCGGCGAGCTGACGAATTTCATCAGTAACTTCTTCGACGGGTTGTGCAATGGTACGAAGACGGGGATCGGGGAAACTTAAAATAGGTAATAAGGCCATATTACGTCCTCAGCTTTGCCATTGGTCAAATAACCGAATGAAGGAATGCTTCATCGAAAAAATGTATGTAAGATCGTTATTATAACGCAACTACATACATAATTTTAGGAATTATGATAATGAAAAAGGTTTTGAAGGGCACATCTTCTTTTCGTGCCTTGGGGTTAAAACAGCAGGCGCTGGCACTTGCTGTCTGTTTCAGTTTTGGGGTGGGCGCAGTCAGTACTGTACAGGCCGCACCGGCACGCAATATCAACCCACCGACCTTACAGGCCAATGCACCAAATGTGTATGTGGTGAAAAAAGGCGATACGCTGTGGGATATTTCCAAGAAGTTTCTGCAAAACCCGCTGCGCTGGCGTGAAATCTGGGCCAGCAACAAGCACGTGAAAAATCCGCACTGGATTTTCCCTGGAGATCGCCTGCTGATGTGTACCTATGATGGCCGCCCGATCATTGGTAAAGATGAAGGTGATGGCTGTGAAGGTATTATCCGTCGTTATACGGGTAACACCACCAGCCTGCAGCCGCAAATCCGGGTCGAGTCACTCAACAATACCATTCCGGTGATTCCACTGGAGTACATCCAGCACTGGCTGGAACGCACCAGCATTATTGCCCCTGAATCTTTGCAACAGACGCCTTATATTTTAGGCACGGCGGATCAGCGTGTCCTGGCGGCCAAAGGCCAGAATGTCTATGCCCGCGGTCAGGGTCTGCAAGTTGGCCAGCGTTATGCTGTGTATCGTGAAGGCGAACCGTATATCTTCACCAATGCCAACGGTAAAAAATACAATGCCGGTCTGGAGCTGACTCAGGTTGCATCCGGTATTGCAGTACGCGGTGAAAATGATATTACCACCCTGGAACTGACCGATACCTACAATGCCGAAGTGCGTCGTGGCGATCGTGTGCTGCCAGAATATGACCCGATGTTACCAACTCTATTCTACCCGACCAATGCCGAACACATTGCAGCAGATGGCCAGGTGGTACGCGTGATGGGTTCAATTGGGACCGCAGCTAAACACAGTGTGGTCACCATTGACCGTGGTCAGGCGCACGGCGTGCAATCCGGTCATGTATTTGCTGTAACTCAAAAAGGCGAAGTGGTCACCGATCCGAAAACCCGTGAACGCGTGCAACTACCAGGCGAGCGTATTGGCTATGCCATGGTCTTTAAAACCTTTGACCAGCTCAGCTATGCCTATATTCTGGACAGCGAACTACCAATTAAAGTCGGGGCCGGTATTCAGCCACCGATTATGGAAGATTAAGACTGAGGGATGAGCCATGCTGAATACGATATCACCCGGTCATCTCGCAACGATTCGCCTGTGGTATCTGGTTCAGCATTCACTCCCCAGCTTTTATAAATTAATTCGGCACTTCGGTTCGGCCGCTGCGGCCACCGAAGCCGGCAACCTGCAGCGCTGGGCAGAACTGGGACTGCATCAGAACCATCTGCAACGCGCACGGGATTTTCATCAAGCACAGGCACAAGCCGACTTCCAGCACTTGCTGCAGCGCGTCCAGCAACATACCGATTTTATTCTTATTCCCGAAGATGTCGGTTACCCCACCCAACTGCTGCCCTATACCGACAAGCCACCAATTTTATTTGGCCAAGGACAGGCACAACCTTTACTTCAGCCGCAAGTGGCAATTGTCGGCAGTCGCAAAGCCAGTCCGCATGGCCGGCAGGTGGCTTATGACTTTGCCTATTATTTAAGTGAAAAAGGCTTTTTTATTAACAGTGGCCTGGCGCAAGGCATTGATGAAGCAGCCCATCAGGGTGGCTTGAAACATCAACGTACCATTGCCGTGATGGGTACTGGTCTCGACCTCACCTACCCGGCCACACACCAGGGTCTGCGTGACCAGATTCTGCAACGGCATGGCACTATTATCAGTGAGTTCCTGCCACAGACCAAACCGCTACAGCAGCATTTTCCACGGCGTAACCGCATTGTCAGTGGACTTAGCCTGGGAGTGATTGTAGCCGAAGCCACGCTGGACAGCGGCTCGCTGATTACCGCCAAACTGGCGGCCGAGCAAGGTAAAACCGTGTTTGCCATTCCGGGACATATTTACAGTGAATTTCATCAGGGCTGCCATCAACTGATTCGGGAAGGCGCGATTCTGGTTGATCATCCGGAACAGGTCATTGAAGATCTGGCCTTGCCAACCCAATGGCTGAGCCAGCAGCAGGCGACCTTATCCGCTACAGCATCTGCAGCTGCCCACCCGACCTTACCCGAACATCTGTTGGCCCTATACAGCCAGCTGGACTGGGTCGGTAAAAATATGGACCAGCTGGCCAGCGAACTGCAACAGGAAACCGCCCATTTAACCGCGCAGTTAATGGAACTGGAGCTGCTCGGAATGGCAATGCAGCAATCGGGGCTATATCTGCGTTGTCGTCCATCACAATAAGGTTCACAATAGTACACCCCGCATAACCTCGAAAGGTGTACCACATGATTACAACCTCTGTTGCCGAAGCAGCCACTTGTCTACAGCAAGGACAGGTGCTGGCCTATCCTACAGAGGCAGTTTGGGGTCTCGGCTGTGACCCGTATAACCAAAATGCATTCATGCAGATTCTGCAACTAAAACAGCGTCCGATTGAAAAAGGCGTGATTTTATTGGCCGGTCATATTTCCCAGGTAGAACATTTGCTGCACAACCTGGCCGAACCACAGCGTCAACAGGTGATCGACTCCTGGCTCAATCCACCCGCAGAGCGTGCCACCACCTGGTTGTTGCCGGCAGGTGAGCATATTCCCAGCTGGATTAAAGGCCAGCATCCTAAAGTCGCGGTACGTGTAACCACGCATCCGCTCTGTGTTGCGCTGTGTCATGCCTTTAACGGCTTTATTGTCTCGACCAGTGCCAATCCGGCCGGACAGGAACCGGCGCGTTCCCTGCAAGAGGCCAGCCAGTATTTTGGCAATCAGCTGAATTATTTAAATGGCGATTTGGGACTCAGCCAGTTACCTAGCCGTATTCTGGATGCTGAAACCGGTGCCGTGATTCGTGATTGAAGATCGGGCCAGAAATAAAAGAAATTTCAGGCAAAAAAAAGCTCAACCATATAGGGATGGTTGAGCATAAAAAAGGATGTGTATCAATCACATCCAGAGGGTATCGAAATCTCTGGGCATTTCAGCAACAGTCGCTGATCTGCGATGGAGCGTATTATGGGCGAACAGTTTAAAAAAAACAAATATATTTTAGCTCTTAAAAAGCAGCTTAAACCTATGATTAATCAATCATTATTTGAAAAGAGTTCAAATTATCTTGCTCTTTTTAAAGTGCTTTTTAAAGAAGCTAAAAGCTACTCTCCTCGACTAAAGTCTATTTGCCTTTATTCACGAGATCATTCAAGCAAAAAATTAAGTTTGTTTGTTCGTTTTTTAGGCAACTATTTGGCTTTCAGCAGCACTGGCGCCACAATTTTTTTCTGGGCCAGCACAATTCCGAACAGAATAATCGCCCCACCAATACTGTGATAAATGGTCCAGGCCTCTTTTAACCAGACAAAGGCAATTAAAGCGGTAAACACTGGCATCAGGTTCATAAAGATACTGGTGCGGTTCGGTCCCAGACGCTGAATCGCCATCATCCATACTAAAGGCGCAATTAGTGAAGGGAAAATACTGGCGTAGATCACGCTGCCGGCATTGGCCATATTGATGGCATCAAGCCCCAACCAGGCCACAAACGGCAGGTGATACAGCAGTGCAAACAGAATCTGCACATACAGGCTCAGCATTAACGGAATCTGCAGCTGCCATTTTTTCAGAAAGACCCCGTAAAAGGCATAGAAAAATACGGCGATAATCATCAGCAGATCACCCCATTGGCCGCCGGCTTGCAGCAAGCCCCAAGGATTGCCCTGCCCCATCACATAGATTAGCCCGGCAAAGGACAACAGGCTGCCAATAATGGCGTAGCGATTCGGAATATCGCGCAGAATCAGCATCGACACAAATATGGTAAAAATCGGAATAAAGGCATTAATAATGCCCATATTGGTGGCGGTGGTGTAATGCGCAGCGGTATAGGCCAGTCCCTGATACAGCACCAGTCCAAAGGCACTCAGCACTGCCAGCTGTTTCAGATGCGGCACAATCAGGGCACGCTCACGAATCACCCGCGGCAAAATAAACGGGGTCAGAATCAGAAAGGCAAAAAACCAGCGATAAAAACTGATGCTCACCGGCGAGATAAAGTCGGTCACATAGCGGGTCACGACAATATTCAGTGACCAGATCAGTACCGCGCTGACCGGTAAAAGAATGGCCCAAGACAGCATTTTTTCTTGCTGTGTCATATTCTGTTCCTTGTTGAGTCGATCGGCCTGAAGCAGACGCTGCTTCCTGCGCTGAATGAATGCCTTTTCACTTTATTTTTAAACTTTCCTTGTGCCCTCATTCTAGTCCAATTTAACTGCTTTGGGGCAGTTCGCGATGGTGAAATCTTGTGCTGCGTTCAAATTGCTCCATCACTCCACTTTGCTGGGATTCCGTACCTGCTTAAAATATGCCGCATTGACACAGCGCTATACAAAAATCTGCCAAAAGCCGCAGCAATAGGTCTTGCGGGATTGGGCAAAGCCCGTTACAACAGAGAACGACAATAAATCACTTTAGGATAAACACATGGCATCTGTATATGACATTCCGGTCGTGACCATTCAGGGTGAAGAAACCACACTGAACCAGTATCAAGGCAAGGTGCTGCTGATTGTAAACGTGGCTTCTAAATGCGGTCTGACGCCGCAATATGAAGGTCTGCAAAAGCTTTATCAGCAGAAAAAAGAACAAGGTCTGGAAATTCTCGGTTTCCCGGCCAATGACTTTCTGGCGCAGGAACCCGGCAGCAATGAAGAAATCCAGCAGTTCTGTTCGCTGAATTATCAGGTAGATTTCCCGTTATTCGCCAAAATTTCAGTGGTGGGTGAAGATAAACATCCGCTATATGCTCGTCTGACCCAGGCCATTCCAGAACGGATTGGTGAAGGCCCATGGTGGAAAGATCTGGTGGATTATGGTCTGACCCCAAATGAACCACCTGAAGTGCTGTGGAACTTCGAAAAATTCCTGATCAATAAAGAAGGCGAAGTGGTGGCACGTTTTGCCCCAGATATTCAGGCCGATGACCCACGTATTGTCGATGCGATTAATGCCGAACTGGCGCGTTAATTGTTTACAGTAACAAAGAGGGTCGCGGCCCTCTTTTTTTATAGATCTAGACATCCATAAGCCACGCTCATCACACCGCCTGTTTGCCCTGGAAAATTGTTATTGCTTTGCAACAATCTGTTTTTTATTTAATTAAAGCCCCTATATTAAACTGCAAGATAAAAATTGTGATTGATCTTGCCATGAAACGCGCCTTTTCCCATTTTCTCCTGCCCTTTGGCCTGCTGACTTCAGCTCTACTTCTGGTCGGTTGTGACCAGCCCAGCGCTCCGGTTTCGGAAGCCGATCCAGACACTGAAATCACCTCCCAGCAGCAAAGCCCTGCGCCACAAGCCGATTTAAAAAGCGGCAATATGTTTTATATTGTGCGCGATGTGGCTGATATGCAGCTGAAAGCCGGTGAGTATGTCGAGCAGTTACGCCAGACCCAGACCGAGCTGCAACAGGCCGTCAACAGTCAGGATCATCAACAGCTACAAAGCGCAGCCAGCAAATTGCAACAGCAATTACAGGGCTTTAATAGCGCCTTAAACAGTTTGAATTTAAAAAGTCAGGAAATTGACAATATTCGCCAGAACATTCTGCAAGCCAATGAACAGGTTCTGGCTTCGCCATTTTTAAATGGTCAGATTGACCTCAGCAAAGTCGACTTTGCCAAAATTCAGCAGCAGATGGGCACAGTACAATCTGAGATGGTGAAACTGGCCAGCATCCTGTTACAGTCAGAGAATGCTGAAAATACTGAAAGCGCAAACACTGACACTGAAAATCAGGCAGCAACTGAATCCTGATTTTCAGGCTCACTGCCCATCTGGGTGGTGAGTCTGCTTAATTGAGATAGCTTTTTGAGCTAATCCTGATGGTTAAAATTTAAAAAAATAATGCGTTCATTTAAAAATAAGAGGTCTGCCATGCAGCATCCACTGATTTATTCTGTTGTACCGGTGACATTCCGTTTAGATCTGAAAGATCCGTTTATCTTCTGTGCCCATCATCTGGATCATTTTCCGGCTGGCAATGCCCAACTGGGTCCGCAAACGTCACCACAAAATAAAGAATACAATATGTATTATGGCGATGTGGTGCCCGGTTTCCCTGAGCATCCACATACCGGTTTTGAAACCATTACCTTAGTGGAACAAGGCGTGGTCGATCATTTTGATTCACTCGGCAATGCCGGTCGCTATGCCGCTGGAGATGTGCAATGGCTAACCACCGGCAATGGCGTCGAACACTGCGAGATGTTTCCACTCGTGCATGAAGATCAAGCCAACCCGATGGAGCTGTTCCAGATCTGGTTTAATTCATCACCTGAGCAGAAACAGCAGCCAGCTGATTATAAAATGTTATGGCGCGAGCAGATTCCGCATGTAATTGAAGCCAATGCGGCAGGCCAGAAAGCTGATATCCGAGTGATTTCCGGTCAATTTAAAGAAACCGATGCCCTGCCACGCCCACCCCATTCATGGGCAGCGCCGGCTGAAAACAAGGTGAATATTTACCTGATTACCCTAGCGCCCGAAGCTGAAGTCACTATTCCAGCCACCAGCGCCAGTTCGACCCGCTTCTGTTATTTCTATCAGGGTAAGAGTTTAGAGCTTGAAGGTCAGCAGATGGACGTGAAACATTTGGCCGAATTGAAATCGGATGCCGAGATTCATTTAAAAGGTGGACTACTCGAATCCCGGATTCTATGGCTTGAAGGTGAACCAATTGGTGCACCGGTAGCCATGCGCGGGCCTTTTGTACTAAATAGTGAAGATGAACTGAACGCTGCCTTTAAACGTTACCGCGACACCCATTTCGGTGAATGGCCATGGCCGAGTCCAGCACCGGTGTTTGAACGTAAACAGCCGCGTTTTGCGACTTATCAGGGTGGTGAGCATAAGGAATATCCTGAACAGCTCTAAATTCTATTTTTATGAGAACAGCTTGGCATGTTTCAGGCTATTTTTATGAAAAATTAAACAATGAAATTATCAGGGTTTGGAAAAATGGATATAGAGCTGGGTTAAGTAAAGATGAATGAAAGTCTTTAGATCAAAAGCAAGTGTTTGCGATTTACACCTTGCAGCAACCGCAAACACAGATGTGGAAATTATTATTTAGAAAGTTGAATAGAAGGCTTAGAACATTTGCCGCCTACTGCCAAACTGTATTTTTCAATCGCCTGCTGACCTTCAGTCTCATCAACCAATTTTACGTTTGCACCACCAACAAATACACCTGGTTTAATGTATTGTTGAACATAATAGTTTTTCCCACTTTGTGTAGTTACGTTCAGGTGATTAGGAGAAAACTCTGATTCTGTAGACACAATATGTGTTTTACCACCTTCTACCTCTGTATAAAAATAAACACCACGTGCAGTTTCACCCAAGCACTCACCATTAACCCAAATATCTTTCTTGAGTCCTGCACCTACAACGCTATTCGAGCGGTACACATAGATTCCTGCTTGACCTGCTTGTGGCGCTTGAATCTTTTTTTGTTGCTGCACTGCTTGTGGATCTGCTTTCGGAACCGAAGCACAACCAACAAAACCTAATGATAATAATAGCGGTAAAATAATTTTATTTGACACCCCAAATTCCCCTTATTTATTTTTTAAGAGCATGAGATATAACAAATATATAAGTTATTTACCAATATATTCCATTAAATAGTATTCATAAAAAAACCACCCTTTCGGGTGGTTTCTTCAATCTTAAACCAGCAATTACATTGCGCGGTTTTTGATTTTGCGGATCGTTTCCAACTGTGCAGCAGTTTCTGCCAAAGCAGCCAAAGCAGCAGCAGCGTCCAAATCGCTCTTTTGATTCGCCAGCAATTGTTCAGCGTGTTTACGCGCTTCAATAATTGCCGCTTCATCCAAGTTTTCTGCACGGACTGCAGTATCTGCAAGAACCGTAACAACGTGCGGTTGAACTTCTAGAACACCACCAGATACATAGATTAATTCTTCTGTACCATTTTCCAAAATAACGCGGATCGCGCCAGGTTGGAGCAAAGTTACCAGCGGAGCGTGGCCAGGCATAATACCCAACTCACCGCCAGCACCTTTTGCAATTAGCATAGTTATAGTGCCAGAGTACAAAGACTCCTGAACACTTACAACGTCACATTGCATAGTCGCCATGAGAACCTCCTAAATTAGGTAGCTAATTAAAGTTTCTCGGCTTTAGCAATCACTTCGTCAATACCACCAACCATATAGAACGCTTGTTCTGGGATGTGATCGTATTCACCAGCTAGAAGACCTTTAAAGCCACGAATCGTTTCTTTAAGCGGTACAAGTTTACCAGGCGCGCCAGTAAATACTTCAGCTACGTGGAACGGTTGAGAGAAGAAACGTTGGATCTTACGTGCACGGTATACAGTAAGTTTGTCTTCTTCTGACAATTCGTCCATACCAAGAATTGCGATAATGTCTTTCAATTCTTTATAACGTTGAAGAACGTTTTGAACTGAACGAGCAATTTCGTAATGCTCAGTACCAACTACAAGTGGATCTAGCTGACGTGAAGTTGAGTCAAGTGGATCGATCGCAGGGTAAATACCTTGAGAAGCGATGTCACGGCTCAATACAACAGTTGCGTCCAAGTGAGCGAACGTTGTAGCAGGCGATGGATCTGTTAAGTCATCGGCAGGTACGTATACCGCTTGGATAGACGTAATCGAACCAGACTTAGTTGATGTAATACGTTCTTGAAGAACACCCATCTCTTCTGCAAGTGTAGGCTGATAACCTACTGCAGATGGCATACGGCCTAGAAGTGCTGATACTTCAGTACCTGCTAGTGTATAACGGTAGATGTTGTCAACGAACAATAATACGTCACGGCCTTTACCGTTTTCGTCTTTTTGATCACGGAAGTACTCAGCCATAGTCAGACCAGTCAACGCTACGCGTAAACGGTTACCAGGTGGCTCGTTCATCTGACCGTAGACCATTGCTACTTTGTCTAGAACGTTAGAGTCTTTCATCTCGTGATAGAAGTCGTTACCTTCACGAGTACGCTCACCAACACCAGCGAATACAGATAAACCTGAGTGCGCTTTAGCGATGTTGTTGATCAACTCCATCATGTTTACAGTTTTACCAACACCGGCACCACCGAACAGACCAACTTTACCACCTTTCGCGAACGGGCAAAGTAAGTCAATGACTTTAATACCAGTTTCTAGAAGGTCAGTAGAAGCCGCTTGTTCTGCATAAGAAGGCGCTTGACGGTGAATTGGTAAACGCTCTTCAGTTGCAACTGGACCAGCTTCGTCGATAGGGCGACCAAGAACGTCCATGATACGACCAAGTGTCGCTGTACCTACTGGTACAGAGATCGGCGCGTTAGTGTTAGTTACGTTCAAACCACGTTTAAGACCTTCAGTAGATCCCATCGCAATTGTACGTACAACGCCGTCACCAAGTTGTTGCTGAACTTCTAAAGTAGTTTCAGTGCCATCAACGTGAAGAGCGTCATAGATCTTAGGAACGCTGTTGCGTTCAAACTCGACGTCGATAACCGCGCCGATGATCTGAATGATACGACCGCTACTCATTGCTGTCTCCTCAATTCAAAATAATGTTAAACGGCAGCGGCACCACCAACGATCTCAGAAATTTCCTGAGTAATCGCGGCTTGACGCAGCTTGTTATAAATAAGTTGTAAGTTCTTGATAAGCTCACCTGCGTTATCTGTCGCAGCTTTCATTGCGACCATACGTGCAGATTGCTCACAAGCGATGTTTTCAATCACACCTTGATACACCACAGACTCAATATAACGAACCAATAAACCATTCAGCAGTTCTTCTGCTTCTGGTTCATAGATATAGTCCCAACCGTATTGACGGTTCAGGGTCTTGTCTTCTTCAGCAGCTGCTAAAGGAACAAGCTGTTCGATTTTTTGATTTTGAGTCATGGCATTGACAAAGCCGTTGGACACCAGATAAATACGATCTAACTCGCCTTTATCATAAGCGTCTAACATCACCTGTACAGAACCAGATAACTGTTCAAGACTTGGTGTATCACCTACGTTTGTAGTTGCACCTAGTACTTTACCGCCGTAGTTTTTAAAAAACGAAACCGCTTTTTGACCAATTAAAGCAAATTGAACTTCAATTGACTGCTCTTGTTGCTGTTGTACGTGTTTGACCACTTTTTTGAACAGGTTAATGTTCAAACCGCCTGCCAAACCACGATCTGAAGAAACAATGATATAGCCAACGCGCTTCACAGGACGTTCAACCATATAACGGTGTTTATATTCAGGATTCGCTTGTACCAAATGAGCAATTACACGGTGCATATTTTCGGCATACGGACGGCCTTGAGCCATGCGCTCTTGCGCACGACGCATCTTAGAAGCAGCTACCATTTGCATCGCTCGAGTAATCTTCTGCGTGCTCTTGATACTAGCTACTTTGGCGCGAATTTCTTTTAAGTTTGCCATACGCTTAACCTAGTATTCGAAGGCCCTTTCGAGCCCTCGAAGGTTGATCCGTGAACCAAACCAACACTAATTAGCAAAGTGCTAAATTAGTAAGTTTGAGTCGCTTTAAAGCTTTCAATACCTGCTTTGATTGCAGCTTCGATGTCTTTGTTGTAATCACCAGTTTCATCGATTTGTTGCATTAACGCAGCGTGCTCTGAACGGAAGTAAGAAATTAACGCAGCATCAAAGTCTACGATTTTCTTCACTTCAACGTCAGCCATGTAGCCTTCGTTAGATGCATAAACTGAAACAGCCTGGTCAGCAATTGAGTAAGGCGCATATTGTTTCTGCTTCATTAACTCAGTTACGCGTTGACCATGTTCAAGTTGCTTACGAGTTGCTTCGTCAAGGTCAGAAGCGAACTGAGCAAACGCTGCCAATTCACGGTATTGCGCCAAAGCGGTACGGATACCACCAGACAATTTTTTGATGATCTTCGTTTGAGCCGAACCACCAACACGCGATACAGAAATACCGGCGTTCACCGCAGGACGAATACCCGCGTTGAATAATGATGTTTCAAGGAAGATCTGACCATCAGTAATCGAAATTACGTTAGTCGGTACGAATGCAGATACGTCACCTGCTTGAGTTTCAATAATCGGCAATGCAGTTAATGAACCAGTTTGGCCTTTAACTTCACCGTTAGTGAATTTCTCAACATAGTCAGCAGATACGCGAGAAGCACGTTCAAGTAGACGTGAATGTAGATAGAATACGTCACCTGGGTAAGCTTCACGACCTGGTGGACGACGAAGAAGCAATGAAATTTGACGATACGCAACAGCTTGCTTAGACAAATCATCATAAATAATTAACGCGTCTTCACCACGATCACGGAAGTATTCGCCCATTGTACAGCCAGCATAAGGCGCCAGATACAGCATTGCTGCTGGATCAGCTGCAGCTGCTGCTACAACAGTGGTATACGCCATAGCGCCAGTTTCTTCCAGCTTGCGTACTACGTTCGCGATAGTCGATTGTTTTTGACCAATTGCTACGTATACACACTTAATGCCAGAGTTTTTCTGAGCGATGATCGCATCGATCGCCATAGCTGTTTTACCAGTCTGACGGTCACCAATGATCAACTCACGCTGACCACGGCCAACTGGGATCATTGTATCTACTGATTTATAACCAGTTTGTACAGGTTGATCCACTGATTGACGCCAAATTACGCCTGGTGCTACTTTTTCTACAGCATCAGTTAATTTCGCATCAATTGGGCCTTTACCATCAATTGGGTTACCCAAAGCATCTACGACACGGCCTAAAAGTTCTGGACCAACCGGAACTTCTAATACACGACCTGTACAACGAGCTTTTTGACCTTCTTGAAGGCCTAAGTAGTTACCTAAAACAACGACGCCCACTGAATCCTGTTCTAGGTTCAGTGCCATACCGTATAAGCCGCCGTCGAATTCGATCATTTCACCGTACATTGCATCAGCAAGACCGTGAATGCGCACAATACCGTCGGATACCATAACAATGGTACCTTCGTTTTTAGCGGTCGCGCTGGTGTCCAGATCGCCGATACGCTGTTTAATGAGCGCACTGATCTCGGATGGATTCAGTTGTTGCATTGCGCTATACCTCAATCTTTTTAAAGTTCAGTCTTCTTATATGCAATTACGCAAGAAGACGAGTCCGCATTTTTTCAAGCTTGTTAAGCGCAGAATCATCTATCACTTGGTCGCCTGCACGAATAACAACACCCGCGATTAACGCCGGGTTGACTTCTACTGCAATAGAAACCGTGCTGTTGAAACGCTTTTCCAGCGCCGCTTTCAACACTTGTTCTTGGTCAGCAGACAATGGGAAAGCCGATTCAATTACGACGTCCACATTGTTGTTATTCTGTGATTTGAGCTGTTCATATTCTGCTTGAATTTCAGGCATTAAAGACAAACGATCATTTTCAGCAAGCAAAGTCAAAAAGTTTGACAATGCTGCAGTCTGGTCTTCACCTAAAACTTTTGCAAAAACACTCACCTGCTCTGCAGGAGTAAGCTCAGGGCGATTTAAGTAAGCTGAAAATGCTTCGTCTTGTACCGCAGCACTGAGCAATGCTAGTGCTTGTGACCAACTGTCAGTTGCACTTTGCTCAGAGGCATAAGCATATGCTGCTTTCGCATATGGGCGTGCCAACGTCAAGAGTTCAGCCATATTTCGCCTCGCTTAAAGTTTAGCAGCCAGCTGGTTCAGCATGGCATTGTGAGCTTCTGCGTCAACTTGCTGGCTAAGAATTTTCTCAGCACCGGCAACTGCCAAAGCAGCGACTTGTTGACG
The DNA here is from genome assembly GCF_013420645.1 of Acinetobacter sp. C15. Lineage (NCBI taxonomy): Bacteria > Pseudomonadati > Pseudomonadota > Gammaproteobacteria > Moraxellales > Moraxellaceae > Acinetobacter > Acinetobacter sp. C15. The sequence goes on along the minus strand of NZ_VOXR01000012.1, from coordinate 65,023 downwards.
TAATTCTTCGCGAGCAGCATTGATTTCAGTATCAACAGCTTCTTTCGCCTGTTGACGGATACGCTCACCTTCAGCAGATGCTTGAGTACGCGCTTCTTCGACCAATTGTGCTGCACGACGGTTCGCTTGTTCGATCAATTGAGCCGCTTGTGCTTTCGCTGCGTCTAGCTCGGCCTTAACTTGTGCTTGCGCATCAGCAAGGTCAGCTTTTGCTTTTTCAGCAGCATTTAAGCCATCAGCGATGCGACGCTGACGCTCACTAATCGCATTGATTAGTGGTGGCCATACAAACTTCATGCAGAATGCGACGAAAATCGCAAATGCAATCGCTTGGCCAATCAATGTGAGGTTGATATTCATTGCTATTCCTCAAATAGTGGATTTTTGGGAATTAAGCTGATTAACCTACAAATGGATTAGCGAAGATGAAGAACAAGCCAATACCAACACCGATCATAGGCACAGCATCAAGAAGACCCGCGATTAAGAACATACGAGTTTGAAGTTGTGGAGCCAATTCTGGCTGACGTGCAACAGCTTCAAGGAAGCGACCGCCCAAAAGACCAAAACCAATCGCAGTACCTAAAGCACCGAAAGCGATCAAGATAGCAGATGCAATTGCAACTAGACCTAAAGTGAGTTCCATGAAAAATTCCTCAGAGGTTAGGTTTTATACCAAATTAAGTTAAAAAATTGTGTGCCCAACCGCCCGATGACAGTTAGGCCATACCATTAATGCTTTTCGCTTGCCATGCTCATGTACACGATTGTCAACATCATGAAAATGAATGCTTGTAGCGTAATAATCAAAATGTGGAAAATCGCCCAAGGCACAGACAATGCCCACTGGATCCAGAACGGTAATAACGCGATAAGAATGAAGATTAACTCACCCGCATACATGTTACCGAACAGTCGTAGAGCCAATGAAACTGGTCGCGCCAAGAAAGTAGTCAATTCCAACAATAAGTTGAATGGAATTAAAAGCACTTTAGCAACTGGATTACTTGGGTTAAATGGGTTAAGTGCCAACTCACCAACGAAGCCGCCAACACCTTTCTCACGAATACTATAGAAAATAATTAAGAAGAATACAGAAATAGACATACCTAAGGTAATGTTTGGATCTGTAGTCGGAACAATTTTAAAGTAAACCTGATGAGGGTCCACACCCAGCATAGATGCAATCGCCTGTTGAGCTACATAAGGAATAAAGTCAACAGGGATTAAATCCATCAAGTTCATGAGGAAAATCCACACGAAAATGGTTAATGCTAAGGGTGCAATTAATCGAGACTTCCCATGGAAGGTATCACGTACACTTGAATCTACAAACTCGATAATCACTTCAATTACTGACTGGAATTTACCAGGCACGCCTGAATTTGCAGCTTTCGCGACAATCCAGAACAATAAACAGAAGATCAGACCAAGTCCGATAGACCAACCCATTGAATCCAAGTGAATAGCAGTGAACCCCATCTGTTGAGCTTCTTCAGCAGACTCAGCCAACTTCCATGAACCGTCTGGCATTTTGCCGTACGTCATGTTGGTCAAGTGATGCTTGATATACTCGGTCGAAGTAAGGGCATGTTCTTCAGCAGCCATAAATCACACCTGGTCAATGTCAAAAACAAAAGAGGGAACGAATATCGCGTGCTGCTTGATATCTCGCTCATCTCCTAAAAACTTTTCAATTTTTGCTGCGCCTATACTCGTTTTTGTAGACGTGACACCCAAAACGGAGCGACCCACGACATGGCCTGAACGAGAATAAAACCACAAAACAATGCAACCGGAGACAACGGCTCGACATTGCTTAAAATTAAAATGAATCCTACGATCACAATCGCAAACTTACCGAGCATGCCCCTATACATGTTCGACAGAACTTGTTTAGATGCTCTCGCGCCTGCTGCGCGGAACGACTGCCAGGAAAAATAACAACTTGCAACCCAACATACCAATGCACCAAGTGCGGCACTCAAGGCGGCTGTAGCATCTTTGAATATCCAGGCAATCAATGCAGCAACAGGTATCATGAATGCTTGCAAGAAGACCAAAGCTTTCGCTAATCGTCGGTCAATCAAGCGACTAGTTCGGCTCATTTACTTTCCACTCACAGCATAAATGCTTGACAAGTTTAACTGATGATCGTTTTTTATCGCAGGCATTATAGAGTTACACCCCTGAACATGCAATCTTTTCCCGATCTTAGTCGTATTTTTTTGCACAACTGTAACCGTATTGTCATAATTCAAATTTGCCGCCAAAACGCGCTATTTTTGCGCATTTATTACACATTTTTGCGTTTGGGTAGCCAATTTCTGCCAGGCCTGCACAAAGTCCCCTGCCCCACTCATACTTTCGTCGACCATTTGAAACACAATCGGATTCAGGCGCTGATACTGGCTCTTGCTGGCATGACCTTCGGCCAGTAAACACATTTTCGTGTTTGGACGATGATCATTCATATATTTAATTTGCGCCACCGTCGGAGCGACATGCGGATCATGGGTCAGTGCGCCGGTAAACTTCAGGTTCAGCGGACGTTCCAGATATTGATAGGCATCATGATAAGACCAGTAGGCTTTGGCCGAGGCTTTGCTTTTAAACTTGTCTGCGGTCAGGAGCAGCTCTTGGGCAAAGGCACGGGCATTGGCCCAGTACTGTTCACGCTGCTCAGGCACCTGCTGGGAACGCAAGGCCGCAATAAAAAAGCCAATACGAATGGCATTGTTCGGATCAAGCCAGACATGCGAGTCGACTGTATCTTTTAATGCTGCACCACGAGGGCTACGCTGTGGTAGCGTTTGCAAAATGCCAGAATCTAGCAATGAAATAGCTTTGCTCTGATTGCTGAACAGTTTTTCTAGAGGCGCTTCATGCGCTTTGCCCAGCCAGATCACCAGACCTGCATCCTGAATGGTCTTGCGATGTGCAGGAGTCAAACTGACATCATGTCCGGTCTGATCGGCCAATAATAAGGTCGGGGTTTCTATGCCTTGTGTAATTTCCTTGGCAATCAGATAAATCGGCTGTGTCGAAATAACAAGACTTTGAGACCAACTCAAGGTACTGAACAAAGCCAGAGCACAGAAGGCGAAAAAACGGGACATGAGCGCAAAATCATAAAACAGGATAGATGTTATATTATAACAAAATAACAAAAATACCTATGTATAATCGAATCTGACTATACTTCATGTTAAAATTTAATGTCCGATTTTCCTCCTACATTTCCTTGGGGTAGCTATGAGCTTATGTTCTCATGAACATCATGATGCATTACATGGCGTGCACGACCATCAAAATATTGAGCAGCGTCTTGCTGAAGCCGAAAGTCTCTGTGCCGCCACAGGTGCTCGCCTGACCCCACTTCGTCGTGAAGTGCTGGAACTGATTTTAAATGCCTCGGGCCCGATGGGGGCATACGACCTGCTGGCCAAAATTAAAAGTGAGTCAGATCGTCCGGCGGCACCACCAACCGTGTACCGCACCCTCGACTTTTTATTAGAAAAAGGGCTGATTCACCGTTTAACTTCTATTAATGCCTATATTCCCTGCTGCCATCCGCGCGAAGGCCATCAGGCGGCGTTTTTAATTTGCACCGAATGCAAAGTGGTCAAAGAAGCTTCTGCGCAGGGTTTACTGCAGCAACTGGCAGAGCTGTCGGCTTCGGACCACTTCACCGCCCATCATAGTATTATCGAGATTTCTGGTTTATGTCAGCACTGCGCCAGCAAACGCTAAGTCCTGCGCCGCTGATTCGCCTTGAACAGATTCAAGTCCGGATTGATGAGCGTGATATTTTAAAACAGGTCGATTTCTCTTTGCATGAGAAAGAAATTGTCACGCTCATTGGTCCGAATGGTGCCGGCAAATCGACGCTGATTAAAGTCATGCTCGGTATTGTCAAACCCACGGCTGGCAAAGTACTGGCCGATAAAAAACTAAAATTCTCCTATGTGCCGCAGAAATTCAATCCTTCACACAGCTTGCCGTTAAGGGTCAAGGATCTGCTGGCTTTAGAAAAATGTAGCAGCACGTTAAAAGCAGAAATTATCCGCGATACCGGTATTGCCAAGCTGGAAAATTCCAAAGTGCAGCAATTGTCAGGTGGTGAACGGCAGCGTGTATTACTGGCCCGCGCCTTATTGCGCCAACCCGATGTGCTGGTGCTGGATGAACCAATGCAGGGGCTGGATATCCAGTCGGAAGCCGAGCTGTATGACTATGTGCGTAGCCTACCAGAAAAATATGGCTGTGCCGTGCTGATGGTCTCACATGATCTGCAATGGGTCATGCAAGGCACGCATCGGGTGGTATGTTTAAATAAACACATTTGCTGTAGCGGCTTGCCCGAAAGCGTGCAGCAGCATCCGGAATATCAGGCCATTTTTGGCACCAACCGGGTGTTCTATCAGCATCATCATGATCATTGTGCACATGGCGACCATGCCGAGCCGTGTCAGCATGATTCCCGCCCCCATATTCACCCTGAACCGGAAGTCTAAACCATGATGGATTGGTTATCGTTATTACTTCCGGCCTGGATCATGGGCACTTTACTGGTGTTTCTGACCGCGCCACTCGGCTGTCTGATGCTGTGGCGCCGGATGTCTTTTTTTGCCGATACCATGGCACATGGCACCTTATTAGGCGTGGCCATTGCCGGCGCCTTGAGCTTACCGCTGTGGATGGGCGTTACATTTTTAGCCTTATTATTGGTCGGTATTCTTTGGATTCTGCACGATCCGCGCTTACCCAATGATGCTTTGCTGGCCTTATGCTCGGCAACCCTGCTCTGCTCCGGTCTGCTGTTTATCCAGCACATTCCAAGCCTGCGCCCGGAACTGCTCAGCTACCTGTTTGGTGATCTGCTCACGATCTCCTGGGCTGATTTACCCATCTTTGCGCTGGTGATTGTCGGTGCACTGCTGGTTCTATATAAGTATTGGCAAGCCCAGATTCAGATTGCCATTGATCCGGATATTGCTGCCAGTGAAGGTATTCATGCCCAGTGGCAACGTCTGATTTTTATGTTGCTGCTGGCCCTGTTTACGGTTCTGGCATTACGCGCGGTCGGCTCGCTATTGATGGGTGCGCTGCTGGTGATTCCGGCGCTCACGGCACGACTGCTGGCGCATTCTCCGAAACAGATGGTGATTTGGGCTTTTGTGATTGCACAAATTGGGGTAACGGTTGGTTTATGGTCCAGCGCCGGCTTAAATACCTCGACCGGTCTGACTATTGTGCTGACCATGGCGGTGATTTTTGCCCTGATCTTTACCATGCAGAAATTTAAAAAACTGGCCTAAACAATCAACCGAAAGGTTCCATCTAGCCCTCTCCTCTTTATCATTGAGAGGGGAAAATCAACATCTATTACTGATGCACCAGACTTAATAAAAATGCAGCACCAGCAAACAGACCGGCAAACGTCCGGTTCATGACTTTCTGCTGACGCGGTGACTTTAACAATCTTAAAACCTTAGCTGCCAGGCCGGTATAGCCCGCCATCACAATCAGATCAATCGTAATCATGGTTGCTGCCATAATCAGATATTGAATCCACTGCGGTTTGGATAAATCCAGAAATTGTGGCAAGACAGCCAGCAAAAATACAATCGCTTTCGGATTGCTCATATTCACCAGAAAACCGTTCAGCAGCAGTCGTCCAGCTGATTTCTGTGGTAAATCCTGCCGGATTTCAATCGAGTGTACCGGCGCTTTCCATTGCAGATAGGCCAGATACAGCAGATACGCTACCCCGAACCATTTCACTGCCAGAAAAGCCCAAGGCGTGGTCGCAAATAGCACGCCCGCGCCGGCCGCCACAATCGCAATCTGTACCAGCAGCGCCAGTTGCAGCCCGATGGCATTCCAGTAACCATGACGAAAACCGTAATTCAGCCCACTCGACATCGAGGCAATCGCACCTGCGCCCGGCGACACACTAATCACCCAACAGGCCAGCATATAGGCCAGCCAAATCTGATAAGACATGGTAATTCACCAGAAAAATGACAGATTATTATATGACGATTCATCTTTTAAGTGCGCAGTAAAGAGGCAATAAAAATCTGATCCAGAGACTGTTAAGCTGCTACCGGTTCAGGCACAATAGTTTTAGTGATTGATTATTAAAAACTTAGGAGCCATGAATGACAGCTCAATCTGTAATCTTGCCATTACCTTCAGATCATGCCCGTTTTATTGTTTTACGTTTAAAAGATTTAACTCTTGAGCAATTAAAAGAAAAATTAGCTGATCTTTTTAATACCCGTGATCGCCTGATTACCCAGCATCCTCATGCACAAATTAAAACTGCCGTGGCCTTTGGACCTGAACTTTGGGCACAACTGTACTCCCAAACTCCAGCTGGCTTTAAGCAGTTACAACCGATTGAAGGCGCATTCCAGATGCCTGTCGTACCGGCAGATGTACTCATTCATATTGCCAGTGCCCGTGCGGATATCTGTTTTGCCCTGAGCCAGTCTTTCTTTGAGGGTATTCAGGATCAGGTTGATGTTCTGGATGAGCGGGTCTGCTTCCGCTATTTTGATGGCCGCGACATGACCGGCTTTATTGATGGCACAGAAAACCCGCAATTCCCGGATGACCGTGCTGAAGTCGCTTTACTGGGCGAAGATGCCGGCATTTTTGAAGATGGTTCCTTTGTCTTTGCCCAGCGTTATGCACATGATTTAGATAAATGGAAACGTCTGAAAGTCGATGCACAAGAACAAGTGATGGGTCGCACCAAACTTGAGTCGATTGAGCTAGATGATGAGGTGAAACCTGACAATGCCCACGTCGCCCGTACCGTAGTTGAAGATGATGAAGGTGAAGAAATGGAAATTCTGCGTCATTCCCTACCGTATGGGGATGGGCAAGGTGACCAAGGCTTATTCTTTATTGCCTATACCAAGGATTTAACCATTCTGGATGCGATGCTTGAGCGTATGTTTGGCACCTCGGGAGATGGTATTCATGACCGTTTACTGCATTTTGTCACCGCTTTAGATGGCGCTTACTACTTCGCTCCAAGTGAAGAGTTGCTGGAAACAGTGCTGGAGGGGTAAAAAATAAAAAAAGCAGCTATCTTTAGCTGCTTTTTTATTTTCAAACTATTGATAATTTTCTAAAAATTTTACTCGCTTGTAGTTTTCCCGAGCATAACAATCTATTAAATAAATCGGTGCTTCACGCCCCCCTTCTGCAGCTGAATATTCACAGATACATTTATATTTTCTATTCTTTAACCACAATCTCTGACTTTCTAATAATTTCTCTTTTTTAGTTCCTTTTAATAGTTTCATTCTTTTTTTATATTCTATATTTAATTTCTTATCTGAATCTAAATAACTTCTTGAAACACAATACATTAAGTCTTCTTGCATAGGACTTCCATCTTTACACTCTACCTCTAAGGCATCTGGATATAAGAAGTCTTCAGGAGTTACTGCATAAGAATTTAAAGAGATAAATAAAAGATTCAAAATAAATAGCTTACTTATAACATTCACATTTTAATCCTTTTTCAAAAATTTTTGCTTCTTCTTCCCGTCTAGCTTGCAACCCTCTATTAGCTTTTGTTGTCCATAATCGTTTCATACTTCTTAACAACGAAGGAACCTTTTTTCCATTACTTTTAAGATCATCTTGGATTTCTTTCATTTCTCTACGACGATCTCCTTTTAAACCTATATACCTGTTATACACTAGAGATAAAATAGCTCCTTGACAATGAGGATGATATTTCAAAATATCTGGATAAACTTTTAATGTATTTTCCGCATACCTTTTTTTTACTATCATTACCATTTGATAAGCTTTATCTTTAGTAATAATAATATCAGAAAGACTATCTACTAATTTTTGTGCTGCTATTCCTTTTTTTCCTTGGGCTTTGAGTAATCTTTGAATCTGACCTAAAGTATAATAGGAAGCTAAATCTTTTTTAATTTGTTCTACACTTTGGTGACCTAAATCATAGCCATATCCTAAAGTTACTCCACTTTTACCATCTTGTCCTTTACTAGGTACATAAGGCTTAGATTCATATTTTTCCCATTTTAAAATTGCATCAAGAGCTTCTTTTGAAATAATCATTGCTCCTAAAGAAGTTTCAAAAGTATAAGTTTCTACAATACATTCTGGAGGACAAATTTTCTTAATATTCTTGTTTATGATCGGTTCATTAGGCTTTGTACTTCCCTCAGTTATATCCACATCTAATTCCAATTTATTAGAATGTTCTTTTATTCTTTTAGAATAATAATTTTTAGCTTCTAAAGACGTTCCATCTGGTTTGAATACTGTAATTTTTACTTTTTCTCCAACCATACTCTGAAATGAAAATTTTCCATTGGATGTATTCGCAACTTTCTTTATTTCACTTTCCAAATATAAGATTTCAATTTTAGTATTTTCAATCCTGTAGTCATTTCCTAATCTGTCTACTATTTTAAAATTTGAGAGACTTTTAAACTTTTCATAGGGTTCATCTAATTGAATCAGAATAGGTTTTTCTGTGCCATTACCTGAATTAAGCGATCTTTTTAAAACAAACTCATCATTCGATGTTAAGGCTAAAAATTCAATATCACGATTAGCCGAAGAGAGGACTTCAACTCTTCCTTGATCATCCGTAATACGTTCAAAACTTTTCTTTCCCTTTGGTCGTGTTTGTATCGGAAAATTAGCCATAATTTTTCCATGAACATCAACCACTTGAAAAAGTGTTACCACCAAACCATTCTGAGAAATCGTACTATTCATTTGTCGATATTCTTCAATGGTGTTAGGTAACTGAATTTTTATAGGATGCTCTGAGGAGGAGAGTGTCGAAGAATTAATGACCTTCACCACAGTATAATCAGATGCCTTCGGTGGTTTTGCTAAAATTTCTACCATCCGATTAGGAGAAGCTTGAAAGACAAATAAGCCATCTGTATCTGTTTTCTTCAGATTCTCTCTCGATGAATTTTGATAACGTGATTTCACCTTCAGATTTCTGACATATCGTCCAGATTTATCATAAAACTTAGAGGTAATGGTCACCAGTTTACTCATGATTCAATATCCTCGTGTGTAGACACCTCATCCTCCTGATCTTCTTCTATTTCTTCGAGCAAATAATCAATCTGTTCATCACTCACTGCTCCACTCAAATGTGTACGCAAAGAGTTAAAGCTCAGCGCAATAAAGTCAGTTGACTGGGGCGTATAGAACCTAAAAGTACTTAATTGATGTTGTTCATTTAATATGGATTTATTGGTTTTCAGAAGTTTTCCATCAGTTTGATCAATCACAAAAATTTCTTTTTCTCCTGCAGACGAGCTATTCCATTGATAATTGATCTGATTACTAAATAATGTTGCCATCTGAGGTAAGCTCTTCTTCGGTTCAACCACATTCTGTGGCTGTAAAAACAGATGCTGCCCCGCTTTCACCTCAAACTTCCCAGCAGTTGTCGGTAACACACCTGAACCACTAATCTCAATCTGACTTCCTCCAGCCACCAATATAATTTTTTTACTCGCCTTGACTTCAATCCTGTCTTCCGTCGAAATAATTTGCACCCCCTTTCTGGCAATAAGATCTGCACCATCACCCTGTGCCTGAATCCCAACCTTGCCTTTACCGGCATATAAGCGTGCACCGTCTTGTGCTGCAAACAGGCTCAGTTTCTGGCTGGCATGCGCAATCAAAGATTGCTGCGTACTCAGGTTAATACTCTCTCCGGCACTGTGGCTGATCTGACCATCCGCAGAGAGATGCACATCTTGCTGGCTACTTAAGGCAATAGAGTTTGGTGCGCTAAGAATCATTAAGGCCTGTTTAAAAGCAGCAGCTTTATTTTCATCCTGCTGTTCGATCTGTTCCAGGAAGTTCTTTAAGTTATCAAGAACTTCTAAAGGATCCGTCTGCTGGTTTTTGGCCACTTCACTTAGGGCTTGGGTATTTTTCAGTGAGCTTTCAATCTGGCTCTTGGCTTCACTGGCATCGAGATGATTGCCTTCGGCCTGTGCCTGTGGATGGGTGGAAATTAGTAGCCCTTCTCCAGCACGAACTGCGCCCCACTGATCGGTTCTCAGTTCAAAACCTTCACCCCGACCGTCACTTTCGGCGCTGGCTTTGGGATGGCTCAAGTTCCCCAGGTTCAGTTGTGTTGCGCCATGGCTGCTTTGCAGCTGGGCAGAAATCTGCTTCGGAGTATCATCAAAACGCAGCTGGTTAAAGCCACTGCCTTCAATTTCCTGTGAGCGGATCCCGCTGAGTTTTTTGGTGTCGGGTAGCTGGCCTTGTTGGTCGAATTGGGTTGGCGAGCGTTCTGCTTCATGTAGACGACCAACCACGAAAGGCCGGTCGATGTTACCGTCAAAGAAGTCGATCACCACAATTTCATTAATCCGTGGCAGGAAACGTGCCCCATAGCCTTCTCCGGCCCAGGGGGTCAGTACATCCACCCAGGCGGAATCGGTGTCATTGTCATTGCTACCGGCCCCACCATCATGCTGATGGTCATCACTGCGGGTAAACAGGAAGCGGACTTTAATCCGTCCCCATTCATCGACATGGATGCTTTCGCCAGCAGGTCCCACCACCAGGGCACGCTGCGGATGGGCCGCCGGTCGGTGCTGTAGTGGATGGTATTCCGGTACGGTGCGGATGTTGCGGCGTTGCAGGGTTAAGGTATTGCCTTGACGTTCATCCGGGTGTTGAGCTTGTTGAAAGCTAAAATGGCTATGCCAGTGGCTCTGGCTGAGTAACTGGTTAATCTGCTGATTGAGGTCTTTGGGTAAGTTGTTCTGGTTATAGAACTGTTTGCCGGTAATTAGAAATTCTTTGTCGGCTGCGCTGTGCTGGTCAATTTCCGGGTGTTCATTCAGTTCAAACCAGTAGCCGGCCTGAGCATCACGGACGGTGGAATGCGCGCTGAAGTATTTGGATTGCAGGTCGTGGTAGTGACTGAGGTTCTGGTTCAGCTTGTCCAGCTGGTTATTAGAGGATGCGGTGGCCTGGTCTTCACCATTTAAATCCTGCATCCAGGCCGGGCTGATCTGCCAGGCTTGTTCCAGGCTTAAGCTGGCATTGTCCTGATTGTGGCTGTGCTGGTGTTTGCTTTGTACAGAACCGGCGCCTTCTTCCTGGCTCAGGCTATCTGACTGCCAGCGTTGCAGATGTACGGCAGTGGGTTGCAGGCTGCGCTGGGCAATCAACTGGGTGATGCTGTCTAATTGTTCGGTGGCACTGGAGCGATGAAAGCGGATGCTGCGGCGGTTTAAGGCACTGTACTGGCTGTTGTCATCAATCAGGCGCAGTTTCTGGGCCTGTATCGGGCTGCTGGAATATAAGACCTGTAACTGGGCTTCATCAATCAGCCAGTTAATGCCTTCACTGCGCCAGAGCCGGGTCAAAAAGTCATAGTCGGTTTCATTGGACTGCATGATAAAAGGACGCACATCCAGTTCCTGGGTCAGTCCGGTTAAGTCCAGGGTTAGGCTGGCAGCAAAGAGCGGGCTTTTGTTTTGCCATTCTTTAAATAAAATTTCGCTGACTTCGCGCACGCTTTTATTCATAAACACGCGGCTGTTACGGCGTTTATGCCAGAGTGCGGTTGAATCTTCTAGCGTAAGTTTATAGAGGGTGAGAGAGCCATCACTTTGGCCTTGCGCTGCGGCGGTGATGATGCCACTGCTGCGAAACAGCTGGCCCTGGTCAGTGACCTGATCGACGGCAACCTGCGCGCCGATAAACTGTTTTAACGGAATCTGGGCATTGGTGGAGAGACAGATCAGTTCGGCATGTAAACCGTCATTGAGCTGGTGTTCACCGTCGATGCGCTGTAAAAAAACATCGGCATTTAAGGCAGGCTGAGAAAATTGAATATGGAGGGCACGTTTTTGTGGGCTGAGGCCGGCCTGCTCCAAGACAGTATGGATATGAACATGGGTTATCATTGTTATAAAAGCTATTGTTTTAATTTGCCCTGATTCTAAACAATGCTTATTTTTTAATCCAGCCTCCCGCTTTCATTTCTTGCCTACAAACCACCTGTTTCCGACCAGTTGCGATCAACCGCTGCCCAAAAAAAGGAGCCGAAGCTCCTTATGGTGTTTGTCTATATTTTAAAAGGTAATCCGGCGATAACTGCGATATTCCGGTTTCCAGAAATTCGCCTCAATCACCTCTGCCAGTAACTCGTCACTGATTACCGGCGCTACACCAGCCAGCATCGCCGCTTTAGCCACTTTAAAGGCAATAATTTTCGAAACCTTCTGGATTTCATTTAAATCCGGCAGCAGATCGGCTGCTGGATCGAGCAGCATCGGCGAACAGTCTGCCAGTGCATTACTCGATGCCATCAGCATACTGTCCGTGACCCGGGTTGCGCCGGAGGCGACTACACCCAAACCGATGCCCGGGAAAATATAGGAGTTATTACACTGCGAGATATGATAAATCTTGCCATGATAATTCACCGGTGCAAATGGACTACCGGTTGCAATCAGCGCCTTGCCTTCAGACCATTGCAGGATATCGGCCGGCACCGCCTCAACCCGCGAAGTTGGGTTCGACAGTGGCATTACAATTGGTCGCTCACAACTCTCAGTCAGGGTGCGAATAATTTCTTCGGTAAACAGCCCCGGCTGACCCGATACGCCAATCAGTACCGTTGGTTTGGCATGCTTGACCACATCCAGCAGTGAAATCATGTCATCGGCATTACCCCAGGCTGCGACCCGTTCAGGCGGCTGTGCCAGTTTACGCTGGAAGTCCAGCAGATTCGGCTGGTTTTCGGTAATCAGGCCAAAACGGTCGACCATAAATACCCGCGCACGTGCTTCGGCATCGCTTAAACCTTCATACATCATCTGCGCAATAATCTGCTCGGCAATGCCGCTACCGGCAGAACCGGCACCGAGGAAAGCCACCACCTGATCTTTCAGCTGTTTGCCAGCGGCGCGCGATGCAGCAATTAAACTACCCACCGAAACGGCTGCGGTGCCTTGAATATCATCATTAAAGCAGCAAATCTGGTCACGATATTTGTTTAACAATGGCATGGCATTGTTCTGAGCGAAATCCTCAAACTGGATCAGCGCTTTTGGCCAGCGGCGCTGGATCGCGGCAATTACTTCATCAACAAAGGCATAGTATTCATCGCCGGTAATCCGCGGCTGATTCCAGCCCATATAAATTGGATCATTCAGCAGTTGCGGGTTGTTGGTGCCTACATCTAAAGTAATTGGCAAGGTATAAGCCGGGCTGATCCCACCACATGCGGTATATAAGGATAATTTACCAATCGGAATACCCATCCCGCCAATACCCTGATCACCAAGGCCCAAAATCCGTTCACCATCGGTGATTACAATCACCTTCACGTTTTTCTTGTTCACATTTTGCAAAATGTCATCAATATGGCCGCGGTCCGGATAGGCCAGGAAGATACCGCAATGACGGCGATAAATATCGGAAAAACGCTGGCAGGCTTCGCCGACCGTCGGGGTATAAATAATTGGCATCATTTCACTTAAGTGATGCTCAATTAAGTGATAGAACAAGGTTTCGTTAGTGTCCTGAATATTTCGTAAATAAATATGCTTGTTAATAGCATCGTTAAACGACACATACTGCTGATAGGAGCGCTGACTCTGTTCTTCAATGCTCTCGATGGCATGTGGAAGTAAACCGTGGAGATTAAAATGGCGGCGTTCCTCTTCTGTAAATGCACCGCCTTTATTAAGCAAAGGCAGCTCCAGAAGCGTGTTTCCGGCATAAGGGATGTAAAGCGGTTTTTTGGTGGCTGAATTCGCTGATGTCATTTCCGATCTCATTATTCGATGATCCAGAAGGAGGCTCAAAGCAAAAGTTCCTCTGGGAGATAAGCTAGCTTAGCCCGTTTTGAGGACAATGGGGTATTTAGAAAATTGATAATGATTTGTGGATAATTTAGGTACTGAATAAATTTGTCCAATCCGGCATTCAGTCACGACATAAGGCTTTCCCAAAGCCGAAAATGCGGTTTTTTTGTACCCAGATCAATCCCCGCCTGTTTAGCTTACAAAGCTCCGTTCCTGCTAGATGTAGTTTTTCGCTGTTTTTCTGTTACATGCAGCCAGTGCAGATTTTTCAATTGGCCTCAATTTGGGTATGCTCTGGGGCAAAACACAACGACACATTTAAGAATCATGTATATCAAGCCATGGATTGCACTGGGCGGTTTGGCCGCTGTGCTGGGTTTAGGCGGCTGCCAGACCCTTTCCAATACCACTGAAAAAGTCAGCGATCAGGTAACCGGTTTATTCTCCGCTAAAGACAAAGCGCCGAAAATCGACAAAGATGGCGTGGTGGATATCAGTAAAAAAACTCTGGAACAACTGGAAAAATTTACTGCCAGCATGCCGACTCAACAATGGGTTTATATTGAAAATGAACAGCTGGGACGCTATCAGCTGAAAAACAAAGCACAAGATGGAGTGATTCTGACTCTGGCCCTACAATGCAAGATCAGCAGCCAGCGACCGACCTTCTCGCTCAGCAACGCCGAGGGCAAGACATTGTTAAAGGCCTATGATCCGAATGCCGGACAGATCCAGTTCCTGCTCGACAATCAGAATTATGGCAATCCTTTTAATGTACATACCGATGAGCCATTGAAACGCTTCCAGGCAGCCATTGCGCAGGCCAAGGTGATCAAGATTTTTAATGCCTCCCGGCTTTATACCTTCCAGAATGGCAATGCCGATCTGCTGAGTAAACCGGTGTCCTGTCAGGAGTCTGGTGCATCGAGCTAAATATTATTTGGGTGCACCCGGCATATCCACCAGCATCGCGGTAAACCGGCGCACCAGCGGCAACACCACCAGCACCACTGGAAAGGCAATGGCCCAGGAAATCATCCAGTTCTGGAACCACAGTGTGATCAGCCCTTCGACCCAGCCCAGCGCACGCAGCATATTGACCATTGAAATAATACCGCTCATCAGGCCAGACAGCAGCAGCGGCATAATAATGCCCGCCCATTTTGCTGGCAGTTTAGGAATGTTGGCGATAATTACAGGACGTTTGGCGTGCATGCGTGCTCCTACAGCGGGACAAATCCGTCATTGATCAGGTCATTTCATGGCCATGGTAGCATTTTCAGGCTACAGATGGCGCAGAATGTCGGACAATCTTCATTCACTACAAATGGGTTCACCTAAAGACAGTGAAATTTGCTATATTTGCTGTTTTTCTGCGACATTTATTTTTCGACTGATTATGAATACGGCAATCCAAGCAGCTCTTGAACATGCAGTGCAATCCCTTCAAGCAGAAGGTGTCCTCCCAGCAGACTGGAACAACACCAGTAATTTGACGCGAACCAAAGACCGAAGCCACGGTGACTTTGCCTCAAATATCGCCATGACTGCCTCTAAAGCTGCTGGCATGAAGCCACGTGATCTGGCCGAAAAAATTCTGGCTGCATTGCCAGAAGTGGCAGACATCAGCAAAGCAGAAATTGCCGGTCCGGGGTTTATCAACTTCTTCTTAAATGCCGACCAGCGTTTTGCCATTCTTGATCAAATTCAGGCGCAGCAAGACCAGTTTGGCCGCACCAAGGTCAACGCGGGCAAACGTATTCAGGTTGAATTCGTTTCGGCCAACCCGACGTCCAGCCTGCACGTGGGTCATGGTCGCGGTGCTGCTTATGGCATGACCGTTGCCAACCTGCTCGAAGCCACTGGCGCGACTGTAGATCGTGAATACTATGTGAACGATGCCGGCCGTCAGATGGATATTCTGGCAACATCAACTTACTTACGTTACCTGGAACTGACCGGTCAGGAGCTGGTGTTCCCAAAAAATGCCTATCAGGGTGATTACGTTAAAGAAATCGCGCAAAGCATTATCGACCAGGATGGTGATGCTTATGTACGTCCAGTGGCCGATGTCTATAAAGATGTACCGGAAGATGTGCAGTATGCAGCCGAGCCGGATGCAGAAGGCAACAAGGTGGTCCTGTCTGGCGACAAAGAAAAACACATTGATGGTCTGATTTTCAATTCACAGACTTTAATTGGTGAAGGCTATCGCGTATTCCATCAGGCCGCTTTAAAAGCCATTCTGGATGACATTAAAGATGACCTCGGTGAATTTGGCGTAACCTTTAACCAGTGGTTTAGCGAAGCCTCTTTAACTGAAAAAATTGATGAAGCGCTGCAAACGCTGGATCAGCGTGGTTATCTGTATGAACAAGATGGCAACATCTGGTTTAAATCGACTGAGTTTGGCGATGAAAAAGACCGCGTGGTCAAACGTCGTAATGGTCAAACCACTTATTTCGCTTCAGACATTGCATATCACCTGAACAAATTACAACGTGGCTATACCGACCTGATTGATATCTGGGGCTCTGACCACCACGGTTATATCTCTCGTGTAAAAGCCGCTATTGATGCGATGGGTTATGACTCGAAAAAACTAACCGTTTTACTGGTGCAGTTTGTGAGCTTATGGCGCGGCGGCGAGATGGTTCAGATGTCTTCCCGTTCTGGCCAGTTCGTGACCTTGCGTGACCTGCGTAAAGAAGTCGGCAACGATGCAGCGCGTTTCTACTATGTCATGCGTAAATCTGAGCAGCACATCGACTTTGACCTGGATTTAGCGGTCTCACAAAGCAAAGACAATGCGGTGTATTACATCCAGTATGCGCATGCCCGTATCTGCCGTATGCTGGAAAAAGCAGCCAGCACAGGCGTGAATTTTAATGCGCTTGACGCGCGTCAGTTTGCGGCCAAGCTGGAACTGGAGGCTGAAACTGAAATTCTGGCCAAGCTGGCGGCCTATCCTGAAATTGTGACCCGTGCTGCCAATGCCTGCGAACCCCATCAGGTTGGTAACTACTTGAAAGAATTAGCAGCTTTATTCCACGGCTGGTATAATGAACACAAAGTTCTCAATGATGATGCTGCGCTTACTCAAGCCCGCTTATTGCTTTCAGTAAACGTACAACAAACCTTGCGCAATGGTTTAGAATTATTAGGTGTTTCTGCACCTGAAAGCATGTAAACCAAGACATTCTTCTGCTGGGCAGGCGTACCATCACGCACCTGTCCAGCCAATCAGCCAATAATCAGAATAAAGAGGTTCCCTCGTGTTTGGAAAAACGCAACGCGGTGTATCAGAACGACCAAATAAGCCCAAAAAACCACTCATTCCGACCTGGTTAGGCACACTGGTGGTGATTCTGGTCGTGTTATGTTTCGCAGTGGCCTTAATGCTGTGGAAGCCGTGGGAACCTGTGCCACCAAAAGGCCAGATCACTTCTGAACATTATCAGGAAGACACCAACAAGGATTACCGCTTCTATGACCTGCTGCCCCAGCAACAGGTAACACCAATTCCGGAGCAGGCCGTACCTGAAACCCAGGAACAGACGGCAGTGGTGATTGTCGAAGCGCCAATTGTTGAGCCGGCAGCGCCCGCAGCCGCCAGTGAAGCGACGGCGGGCATCACGCCAACTGAACCGCCCGTGGCCGCGCCTGCCAGCTATATTCTGCAGGTCCGCAGCTATACCGATCCGGATGCCGCCGATGCACGTCGAGCTGAAATTATTCTGAATGGTCTGTCCGCCGATGTGGTCAAAACCGTAGAAGGTGGTGAAACCTGGTATCGGGTAATTTCGGGGCCATATACCTCTGCAGAGGCGGCGCTAATTGCTCAGCAAACCCTGCAACATAGCGGGATTGATTCGATTGTGGTGAAACGCCAATAATAAAAAAGATGCGCAAGCATCTTTTTTTATAGCTTCAAATTTTGTTTAGGCCAACTGTGCCTCTAGCTTCTGTTCACGAGCGAACGCCCGCTGATAGCCCTCGCGCTGTGCCAGTCGCTGCAGATAACGCTCAATCTGCGGATATTTGCCATCAGTACGGCTTTGCAAGGCCTGTAGCGGAAAGGCCATCTGAATATCGGCAAAGGAAAATGTGCCGGCAAAATAGTCATGTGTGGCCAGATAATCTTCCAGAAACTGGATATGATCTTTGAGTCGCGGCTGAATAAAACCCTGCCGGATACCTTCACTGACTTTTGCTGCCACCGGACGAATCAGCCAGGGTGCGCGCTGCGGCACTTTACTGGCCACCAGCTGCATCACCAGCAATGGCATCAGTGAACCTTCGGCATAGTGCATCCAGTAACGGTACTGCTGCTGATCGGCCGGATGTGTTGGCTTGAACTGCTGCGCCGGATCATACTGTTCCTGTAAATACTCTAAAATCACCGCAGATTCGGCAATCGGCTGCCCACCATCTGTCAAAATTGGTGCCTTACCCAGCGGATGCACCCGTTTTAACTCGGGTGGTGCGGCAAAACTCGGTAAACGGCGATAAAATTCAATCTGATAAGGCTGGCCCAGTTCTTCTAAGGCCCACAAAATACGAAAGGAACGCGACTGTTCCAGATGATGCACAGTAATCATAATGACACTCTGATTGTTTTTCTTGAAATAAAGAACCACCGGCCACCTTGACCGGTTGCGGCAACTCAGCATCATCAGGCCCACCCATCGATCGCGACGCTTGGGCCTGAAGTTCAATTCATCATGCCTGCTTAACGTGAAGCACGCATTTTATCTGGCAGGGCCGGTGCTTCCAGCCGTGGCCCATTATAATCTGGAATGCTGCCAAAACGCGGGTCCTGATTGACCCACTGGTCACGTGCCTTGCTCAGCTCGTCCTGGGTACGTCCGACAAAGTTCCACCATAGTAAAATCGCGGATTCAAATGGCTCACCGCCCAGTAACAGTACGCGTGCACCCTGGTGCAGTTCAATCTCAATGTCCTGCAGACCCGGCTCCAGCACCACCATATTGTCTTCGTTCAGTTCATGCTGGTTAATATGCGCCGTGCCTTCTAGCGCCATAAAGCCATATTCAAAGGCCGGATTCAGCTGAAGCCGGGTGCGTACCGTTTCTGCCGCAGTTAAGTCCACTGCCAGTAACGGGCTATGCACCTCAACCGGCGAGCGGGTTTCCAGAAACTCTCCGACCAGTACGGTAAATTCAACCCCATCTCGTGACACCACCGGTAATTCAGGATAATGGTCAAAACGCGGCGGCATATTGCGCTTGGCATCCGGCAAGGCAATCCACAGCTGGGCCGCATGCATGTGGGTTTCCTGCTCTGGCGCGACTTCGGTATGCGAAATCCCCTGCCCGGCCGTCATCAGGTTGACCTGTTTCGGCCGGATCAATTGTTTGGAACCGATACTATCGGTATGCATGAGGGTGCCTTCAATCATCCAGGTAAAGGTTTGCAGGCCAATATGCGGATGTGGCCCGACATCCAGCCCGTCACCCTGCGGAAAGCTGACCGGACCGGCATGGTCTAAAAAGCACCAGGCGCCAATCATGCGTTTATGACGGCTGGGCAAGGCGCGTTTAATGACGGTGCCCTGCCCGATTTCTGCACGGCGCAGCGGCACTTCCTGAATAAACTGCTGGATATATTTTTCACAATCGTCTGAATGGGACAGTTCGGTATAGTTGGCATTGGTCATAGTTGTATCCTAACTCTGGCGATGTTCCATGTCGCTCATCTTGTTGTTTATCTTATACGCGGATGCTGCATGAGTTTGCTATAGTTCAGTTAATATGCAGCATTCTCCTGGCAGAACAATCAAAAAATCGCTTTTTGTTGTAAAGATTCATGTGAGCACCAGCGCACAATTTCCTCTCTTTTCCTGCCATTTTCAGGCTTTTTTTCAGCAAATTACCCATATTTAGGGAGGTCTTTTTTTAATCGTCAAAGCTATACTATTACTTTGATTTTATTAAAGACTTGGGGCAATTCTATGAAGATGGGAAATCGGATTAGAATGTCGACGAATTCAACAGATCTTGCACCCGATGATTCGGATCGACATATTTTACAAGCGTCAGAGTGCGACCTGGAAAGTCGTCAGGCCCTGGAACAGGCCCTGCAAGATCCGGCTGCCCGTATTCCGCCCCAGTTTGAAGACTATTTTTATAAATTCCAGACCATTCACCAGAAGCTGTATTTACAACAGGTCAATCACATTGGCCAGCTGGCATTTTTACTGTACTTTTTCGCCGATTATTTTGTACTGCCCGATGTCAGTCTGCTCTCCGGCATCGCCAGAGTCATCGTGATTGTACTGGCCATCAGCATTAATTATTTCCTGTTCAAATATGTGAAAGATATCCGGATCCATGACCAGATTTTACCGGTCGGCACGCTGGTCTGTGCCGGCCTGTGGTTTTATCTGATGTCCTTGTCGAACAGCCCCTATATCGATATTTATATCTATGCCTCGGTCATTTTTGTGGTGCTGGCCAATTTATGTATTCAGGTACGCTTTAAGCCGGCGCTATATACCTCGTTTTTAATCAGTACTGTGGTGTTTTTAGGCGTATCCAACTTAACCAGCGCCATTGAAACCATTATTTTTGCCCTGGTCTATCTGCCAATCTGGCTGTTCAGTTTATATATCAGCTGGACCAATACCCTGAATGCAAGGCGTAATTTTCTCAGAACCATGCTAAATGACTGGAATTTCCATATTCTGCAAGAGCTGGCACATACTGATGAGCTGACCCAGCTCAGCAACCGCCGCCAGTTTGTGCATATTGCCGAGCATAAGGTACATGAATGGCCGCAGCATGCTTCGACCTGCCTGCTGATGTTTGATGTCGATTATTTCAAGCAGATTAATGACACCCATGGTCATGATGTCGGTGATCAGGTGCTGCAGACCATTGCTGATATTGCCCGTAAGGAAATGCGGCGCAAGGATATTCTGGCGCGTTTTGGTGGCGAGGAATTTACCGCGTTACTCACCGAAACCAGCCTGCAGGATGCACTGCTGATTGCCGAACGTTTAAGAACCAAAATTGCCCAGCACCGGATTTATATTGGCCAGAATATCAGCCTGAATTTTACTGTTTCGATTGGGGTATCTGAGCTCAAAGCCGAACAGCCCGATTTAACCACATTAATTAAAGAAGCTGATATTGCCTTATACGCGGCCAAACAGCATGGCCGTAATTGTGTGCTGCATTATGATATTGGCATGAGCGAACCGAAAAAACCGGCCTGCCCGTCCAATATTTCCTGGGTGGTTTAAATGCAAAAAGAGCGCCGAGGCGCTCTGCAAAATGAATTAGAAATTATCTTCATCAAAACGGTCTTGGTCGATTTTATAGATATGGAAACTCCGTTCTATCTGTACCCCTAAACCAAATTCAATCATCAAGGAGGTCAGCTTATTGCCATCAATTAAAACAATACCTGATTTCTTCGCAGACTCAATTGCCTCTTTACTAAAACTTGAAGTTGTAATGAAAACACCCTTCTTGGCGACCTGATCTGCCAAAGCGCCTTTAAACTGCTGAATATCAGGACGCCCCACGGTATTTTCCCAGCGTTTTGCTTGAATATAAATTTTATCCAGACCTAAGCGATCTTCGCTGATTACACCATCAATTCCACCATCATTCGTTTTTCCAATTGCTTGCGCTGCATCTTGATGTGAACCGCCATACCCCATAGCGACAAGAAGATCGACAACAAGTCGTTCAAAAAATACAGAGGATCTATTTTTAACCAGAGCTAATAAATCACTTTTTAATGATTCATTTAATAATTTTGAGTTCTTATCAATAATCTCTTCTGGTAAATCCTCATCTTGCTCTACCTCAACAGTAGAATTTATTAATAATAGAGTTGGACTTCTAAACTCCTTAAAACTATCAAATTCAGAAAGAGTTTTACTAGAAAACTTTTCAATTTTAGTCAAATCAAAATTTAGCCCTAGTGGAGTCAAAGTAAAGTTACTAGGAGATGTATACTCTAATAAACCGGCTTTCTTAAGATAAGTTTTCGCCCACTGAAAACGATATTTAATTAAATTCTTCCCATTTTGCATTTTTAATTGTTTATCAGCTTCGGTTAATTTCAATTCTTTTGAAATTAAAAATAGGGCTTCTTCATTACTGATTTCATTTTTATAAATCTGCATGACTTTAATTAAGGGTTTCATTAAATCGTAATGGGTATACATATCATCGTTTTAATTAACTATTTTGATATATATTAAACAAAAAAAGAGCGCCTAAGTGCTCTTTTTTAAATAATTTTGGGCTTCTAAACTGCCGCGCACCTTGCGCCGATTTTAAAAGCAATGCTTTAAAATGGGCTCATGGCGTAATTCAGGCACAAAGCAATGCTTCGTAAAACCCCACTGCCGCGGGCACAGCCCTTGGCGTAATTCAGGCGGACAGCAGTACTGTCCGAAAGCCCTGAATTACTCCCATTCAATTGTTGCAGGTGGTTTAGACGATACGTCATATACCACACGTGAAACGTCTTTAATCTCGTTCATGATACGAGTTGAAATACGATCTACCAGATCATATGGCAGGTGCGCGAAACGTGCTGTCATAAAGTCAACTGTTTCAACGGCACGCAGGGCAACAACCCAGGCATAACGACGGCCATCACCCACCACCCCAACAGATTTCACTGGCTGGAATACAGCAAAGGCTTGTGCAGTTTTGTCATACCAGCCGCTGGCACGCAGTTCCTGCATAAAGATGTCATCAGCCAGACGTAAAATGTCGGCATATTCTTTTTTCACTTCACCCAGAATACGCACGCCCAAACCTGGACCCGGGAATGGATGACGGTAAATCATGCTGTGTGGCAGACCTAAAGTGGTGCCCAGTTTACGTACTTCATCTTTAAACAGGTCACGTAACGGTTCAACCAGTTCAAAAGCCAAATCATCCGGTAAACCACCCACGTTGTGGTGTGATTTAATTACATGCGCCTTGCCCTGTTTGCTGGCGGCAGATTCAATCACGTCTGGATAAATCGTACCTTGTGCCAGGAATTTCACACCATCTAATTTACGTGCTTCTTCAGCAAACACTTCAATAAATTCACGGCCAATAATCTTACGTTTCGCTTCAGGATCAGTGACCCCTGCCAGTGCAGACAGGAAACGATCTTCAGCATCAGCACGGATCACGCGGATCCCCATGTTGTCTGCAAACATCTGCATCACTTGATCGCCTTCGTTTAAACGCAGCAAACCGTTGTCTACAAATACACAGGTCAACTGATCGCCAATTGCTTTATGCAGCAATGCAGCAACCACAGAAGAGTCCACACCACCTGACAGACCTAGCAGTACTTTTTCATCGCCAATCTGTTCACGTAGCTGTTCTACACGCAGATCGATAATGTGCTCTGGTGTCCACAGACCACGACAGCCACAAATCTGGTGTACGAAGTTCGACAGTAATTCTGCACCTTTAGAGGTATGCGTCACTTCCGGGTGGAACTGGATGCCGTAGAAACGACGTGTTTCGTCAGATACCATGGCAATTGGGCAGCTTGGGGTTTGTGCTGTTACCTGGAAACCTTCCGGAATACGGGCAACTTTATCGCCGTGGCTCATCCAGACATGCAGCTGGTTTTCACGGTCTTGCAGGTTACCAATCAGCTGGTCACGCACCACGATGTCTACTTCTGCATAGCCAAACTCATGGACAGTACCTGGCTCAACTTTACCGCCAAGCTGTTCGCACATGGTTTGCAGGCCATAACAAATGCCCAATACCGGCACACCTAGTTCAAACACCACTTGTGGTGCACGCGGGCTGCCTTCCTGGTGAACGCTTTCAGGTCCACCCGACAAGATGATACCGTTTGGATTAAATGCACGAATGTCTTCTTCAGACATGTCATAGGCATACATTTCAGAATATACGCCAGCTTCACGAACACGACGTGCGATGAGCTGACTATATTGAGAACCGAAATCCAGAATCAGGATACGATCTTCAGTAATTTGAGTATTGGTAGTCATGACAAACAACTATGAGAGGCAAACGAATATAAGCGCCGTATTCTAGCATTTTTTCTGCGCATTAAACACAAGATTCAGATCAGTCTGTGTGGATCTCCGAATCAGGCCGCTACCGGCAGATGTTCCCGACCCTCTTCTTTATTATCTATTTAGGCAAAAAATAAGGCAGCCGGAGCTGCCTGTACTGAATGACGGGAAAATTATTTCCCCGCATTGCGTCTTATTTTTCAATCAGATGATCCAGACTCAGTTTACCTGCACCTTGCAGCACCAATAGCAGGAAACCACCTGAAATCGCCAGGTTCTTCATCAGGTTAACTGCATCTTCCGGTGCACCATGGAACATAAATGCAGTCAGCAAACTGAATACTGCCAGTGCCAATGCCACCAGACGGGTTTGCAGACCCAGTAAAATTGCCAGACCACCACCCAGCTCCAGCAGAATCACCAGCGGTAACAGGCCACCCGGCACCCCCATCGCTTCCATATAGCCCACCGTTGCGCTATAGCCGGCAATTTTGCCCCAGCCCGACACAATAAAAATATAAGCCAACAAGACACGCGCCAGTAGCAGCGACAGGTTGTTCAAAGCAGGGGTTTGAAAGATTTTGGCAACCACAGTATTTGGATTAAACATGAGAGAACCTAGAGCAGATCAGTAAAAAGATGCTGCTATCTTAGGGGCTGGCCGAAGATCAAAAAATCACCATTTCAAAGATATATCGTTGCAAATTTAGAATGATGACAGCGGAAATTTATTTACGTTTTTCTACTGACTTTCACCAACCGGACTGATAGGATTTGACTACATTTCTGCTTGTTTTTCCCTCATGGAACTGATTGATTTTATCCTGCATGTTGATGCGCATTTACTTGAGTTCATTACCAATTATGGGGTCTGGATTTATGCCATCCTGTTTCTGATTATTTTTGTTGAAACTGGTCTGGTGGTGATGCCCTTTTTACCGGGGGACAGCCTGTTATTTGCAGCCGGTGCGCTGGCGGCCTCGACCGGTGCCATGGACCCGTGGTTATTGGGCGGCTTACTGTTTATTGCCGCTGTCCTCGGCGATACCCTGAACTATCATATTGGTAAATATATTGGGCCACGGGTATTTGAAATTGAATCGCGCTTTATTAATAAAAAACACCTGATTGCCACCCAGCAATTCTTTGCCAAGCATGGCGGTAAAACCATTATTTTTGCCCGTTTTGTGCCTTTTGCCCGCACCTTTGCCCCTTTTGTTGCCGGTGCCGGGAGCATGAACTATAAATACTTTCTAACCTATAACGTAGTGGGCGCTTTCTGCTGGATTGGCTCATTTATTACCCTGGGTTATCTGTTTGGTAACATGCCAATTGTGAAAGAGAATTTTACCTATCTGATTTTTGGCATCATTATTTTAAGTGTCTTGCCGGGGGTGATTGGTTTTGCCCGCCAGAAGCTGAAAAAGTAGGTCCGCGCTTAAGCGAAAAAGCGCAGAATAACCGGAAAAGCACACAGCACCAGCAACATGGCCGATCCTTTATACAAGAGATCGGCTTTTATTTGCTTGGATTCTCCCGATAAAATCGCGCGACCAAAAGACATCCAGAACAGCGCAGTCGGCAACAGCACCAGACAGAACACTGCATAAACCATCAAGAAATTGGTCGGATTATCCCAGGTTTCAGTCGGTAAAATCCCGGCAGCAAAAAGTAGTGCCTTGGGATTTTTTAAGGTGGCAAAAAACAGCTGATGCGGGCGGATAGACGGGTTGAGCTGGTTATGCTTGACCAGATGCGCATGCTTCCACAAATGAAAAGCCGTCCACAGCACATATAGTGCGCTCAGGCCATGCAGAATATGGCTTAAATACGGCCAGATTGGGACGGTCAGATGAATCAGCAGCGCCCACAAACTGATGGCATATAAATAGCCGAGCAGCTCGGCAGGCACAAATAAACTGGTTCTGGCAACTCCATGTTGATGTGCTGAACTTGCAAGCAAAGCATTGGTTGGTCCCGGAATAAGCAGAACCGCAATCATTGCCAGCACAAACAGCCAACTTTCAATCATAGACACCTGAAATTACCTGAAATTAGGCGCACACCTTATATTAATTTGATAAAAACTGACAAGTTTTTCTCACGACTGGGAGGATATTTGGACAGATAAAAAAGCCTTTATTTTTATTTAAATTTAAGATTTTTAATAATTTTTTCTGAAACATTTTGCTAAGATTTTTCACGCCGTGACTCGCATAAACTGCCAGCCCAGCGTGAAAAATGCGAAGCCTTAACTGGCCTGCTTGGTGCGTACAACAATTGGACAGCCTTTAAAACGCGCCGCCTGCACAATGGCTTCCTGCTCGCCCAGCACCCGTGCCAGTTCAGTATTTTTGGTATTCGATGATTGTCCCATATTGACCGAAACACTTGGGCCAATGCCCCAGCCGCCACGACTGCCCCATCCTCCGCCAAGACCCACCCCCACACCAACGCCGGTCCGTTTAGGCGCCTGTACGCCCTGATCAATATAGGACTGAATCCGGTTATATTCGCTTTGCAGCTGCTGACAGTTCAGCGCCTGATAATGTGTAGGCGAGACATAGGTCGGTTTAACCGTCGTGGCACAGGCACCCAGCAGCAAGGTTCCGGCAGCCAGCAGGCTGATATACAGTGTTTTCATGCCCATCTCAGGATTGTTTCTGTTCAATCTCATTGAACAACGATTGATAGGCCTGCGTCAATTTATGATCTGTAGCAAAATGAATAAGCGGCAGATTTTTATGATGCGACTCTTTCATGATGACTGAGGGTGGCAGCATGCTGTTAAATACCGGTAACTGCTCCTCTTTCAGCTGCTCGACCACTTCTCGTGGCAGCTTGGCCTGGGCCTGGAACTGGTTCACCACAATGCCTTCAATCTCCAGCTCGGCATTATGATCTTCCTGGGTTTCCAGCACATTCTCAATCAGGCTGTGCAGGGCACGTTTGGAAAACACATCGCAGTCAAACGGAATTAATACCCGGTCAGCCGCAATCAGTGCTGACAAGGTAAAGAAATTAAACGCCGGCGGTGTATCAATAAAGACCCGCTCATAACGCCCGGCCAGTGAAGCCAAGGCATCCCGCAATTTATAGATTTTATGTTTGCTTTCTAAGGCATGGGCCAGACTGCCCAGGTCCGGACTGGCTGGAATTACATCCAGATTTGGAAAGGGCGATTGATGCACATAGGCTTCCAGACCTTTGGCGCGGCTTTTTAAGATCGAGCCCAAGGCATTGCCAATTAAGCCTTTGCTTTGGGTATTGCCCAGCACTTCTTCAAAATAGTTCTGGATATTTGGCTCTAGTGCCGGCTTATGGGTGGAATAGGTGGCATCATCCCCCAGTAAATACTGGCTGGAGTTGGCTTGCGGGTCCAAATCAATGACCAGGGTTTTAAAGCCCTGATGGGCACTGATGGCGGCCAGATTGACCGTAATACTGGATTTTCCAACGCCGCCTTTCTGGTTAAAGACCACACGTGTTCGCATGTCTATCCCTCTGATTTTATATTCTAATTGGCTCAAGTGTAGCGAAGTATAGCCGAGAGATAGACATTATTGTCGAACAATTAACCAAAACTTGGCTTGATCATTACCAAGGCGATAATCGCCAGTAATGCAACCAGGGCTATGCCCCAGCCGGCGCGGCGTTGCACCAGTAAAATACTGTCCGTTTTACGGTAGGCTTTCATTAACGAAGACAGCATCACCAGGAATAAAATGATTTTGGCATAAAACCAGGTTTCGACCTGAAAATCCTTTAATGCCAGCAGCACAATTCCGGTTACTACTATCAGCGTAACCGATAAATGTTGTAGCGCCACCCATAGTGTGCGTCCGGCCGGATTGGGCTGGTTGCCCTGCACGCCTTTAAATAAGGTCAGACCACGGGCCAGCAGAATGACCAGCAATACGCTGATGCTGGTCATATGAATAATTTTAAGTAAAAGTTGGATTTCCATGAACTGTTCTGATCTCTATTTCTTGTTCCGGGTTATTGTTTCGGGGCGTGGGCACATTCCGGGCTTGAGGTATCCTGTCCTTGCCATTCATCCTGAACAAAGGCATGAATTGCCAGCGCATGAATCTTGCTTGGACTTAACAGATCACCGACCGCGGCATAGACTTGTTGATGACGCTGCACCAGACGTAAACCGGCAAACTGTTCACTAACGATTACCACCTTAAAATGAGATTCCTTCCCCGGATAATAGCCGCCGTGACCAGAAGATTCATTCACCACGTCTAAATGTGTCGGGTTCAGGGTGTGTAAGCGTTCAATCAGTTGTTGTTCTATGCTCATGATCATGCATCCAAAAAGGCCTGAGATTAATCTTAGTATACCCTGTTCTTTTTGCGATATTGTGGCGACCGGCTGAAAACCGGCTTTTTCCCGCCTGAACCGCCGCTATGGGCTGATTTCACAGCAGAAATCATCTAAACCTTGGTCAAAATGGCTTTTATTTATGCAATCAGCACAAGTTTTTTCACAAAGTTATTGACCCTGTTTTTGCATAATGTATTATACACCGCATGCGGGAATAGCTCAGTTGGTAGAGCACAACCTTGCCAAGGTTGGGGTCGCGAGTTCGAGTCTCGTTTCCCGCTCCAAATTCTTTTTTGTTCATTTTTTAAAGTAAAAAATTGATCGACCCTGCGGGAATAGCTCAGTTGGTAGAGCACAACCTTGCCAAGGTTGGGGTCGCGAGTTCGAGTCTCGTTTCCCGCTCCAAATTCAAAAAGCCCTAATCGAAAGATTGGGGCTTTTTTCTTGTTGATTTTATTATATTTTTTAAAAACTCTTCTTCCTTTGTTCTTCGATTCAATAAAAAATATTCTTAATGTAATTTGTATTTTGTGACCAAGATGTGACCATGGCGTGCCCACGACAATAAAAATGGTCTCAATTGACCTTAAATGTCCTCAATCGATCACCAATTTTAGAGCTTTTTTGAAGGCAAAAATCACCCAGTTCTCTTCCAAACAAGGTGTTTTTTTACCAAACGATCAAGGATTTGTGACCATTTCACTTTTTGATGTGACCATTTGTGACCAAACTAGCCATTATCATTTTGATTATTATCAATTTTCTTAAAAATCAATAAATCGCCCACTTCTACATCTAATGCAATACAAATTTTATCAATGGTTTCAAAATCAATCCGTACAGATTCATCATTATAAAGTTTATGCAAAGTAGATTTATTAATTCCAGTACTTCTCACCAAATCAGCAACCTTAAGTTTCCTTTCTGCTAATAAAACCGCCAAGTTTGAGATAATCATAAAATTTCCTAGTTAAATCATAAAAAGTACTTGCAACAACATAAAAATATGATAATTTATGTCTTAGGAATAATTTTTCCTAGTTACCTAGTAAAAAATATGAGGCTCTATTATGTCATATACCTATCTCACAGCCCAGCAACTGGCTGAAAAAATCCAGTACGACGCTCGTACTATCCGCAACCAACTGAAGGACAGTGTCTTTATTGAAGGTGTTCACTACATCCGTCCTTTTGGTGGTCGAAAAATTCTTTTTGTTTGGGAACGCATTGAAACTGAAATGCTTAAATTCACCGGTTTAAGCATGGATGCCTTGCAATAAGGCTTAGGAGGTTTAACTGATGGCTACCATCCGGGAACGAAGTGGCAAACTGATTGCCGACTTTCGCTACATGGGCATTCGTTGTAGAGAGACAACCAATCTTGAAGACAATGCTTATAACCGACGCATTTTGAAAAAACGTCTCGAACAGCTTGAAGCTGAAATTACTTTGGGAACTTTTGAATACGAAAAGTACTTTCCAAAAAGTAACCGTGTTGAGGAGTTTAAGGAAAAAAGAAGTCAGCAAATTGCTGTACAGACCAAAGTTCCTCTTTTTAAAGAGTTTACTGAATTGTGGTTTAAGCAGAAACAAGTTGAATGGAGAACCTCATATCAGCAAAAGGTTTCAATTGTGATCAAAAACTATTTGATTCCTGCTTTTGGTAATCAGGTTCTCTCGAAAATCAAGAAGTCAGACTTGCTGAACTTCCGTGCCTCTCTCGCCAAAGTGACACACGGAAAAGATCAAACAAGTCTGAAAGCATCGAGGATCAATCAAATCATGACGCCTTTACGTATGATACTCAATGATGCGGCTGAACGATACGAGTTTGAGTCGCCTTATAAAAATATTAACAATCTGAAGGAAAGCAAGATTGAAGTCACACCTTTTTCTCTGGAAGAGGTGCATAAAATTCTTACCACAGTGCGTGAAGACTTCCGCCCCTATTACACCATTCGCTTTTTTACGGGTATGCGTACCAGTGAAATCGATGGTCTGCAATGGAAAAATATCGACTTACAGCGTCGTGAAATCCATATCAGAGAAGCGTTAGTAAATGGCGAGCTTGGTGGAACCAAAACTTATGGTTCTGACCGTACCATCCAAATGAGTGATCGGGTTTATCAGGCCTTTCTGCAACAGAAAATGTTAAATAATGGTAAATCAGAGTTTGTATTCTGCAATCGTGATGGTGGACCTCTCGATTATCGTCTGGTAAACAAGCGTGTCTGGCATCCTCTGCTACGCTTTTTAGGATTAACGCCTCGTCGTGCTTATCAGACACGTCATACAGCAGCAACGCTCTGGTTGGCGGCAGGTGAAAATCCAGAATGGGTCGCTCGCCAATTGGGGCATTCAACCACTGAAATGTTGTTCCGGGTCTATAGCCGCTACATTCCGAATGTTACCCGTCGCGATGGCAGTGCTTTTGAAGCCATGCTGGAGAGACTCACTACAGAGGAGCTTGCACATGAATAGTAAAGCTTTCTTTGGTGGTGTGGTGATCAGCCCTGAAGCAGATATGGTCGCTCGTGAATTAATCCATGAGCTACACATTCCGAAACTGCACAATCTGGCCTTTTTGCTGGAAATCAATAAATGCTTCGATGATCACCAAGCATTAAGACTTTGGCTACAGCGAATGCTGGATGAAGGGCAAGCTCATTACGATGACTTAGCTCAACAGGCCCGTGTCCGCTTAATGAGTCTCGCTCACTCATAAAACAAACATAAAAGGTCATCAAATCGATGACCGTAGCCCCTTTATACCTATAAAAAGGTGAACATATGCATAAAGATATTTCAATTTGGATGCCACTCTATATTGGCGACCTACAGGCGAAATTTGCACGAATGACAGCAGAACAAATTGGTGCGGCACTGCTGTTAATGATGGATTTCTGGAAAAATGGAGCTATTCCTCATGATTTAGCAACGGTATGCAGCATCACGAAATTACCGCAGCATACCAAGGCTAAAACTTTGTTGAATACGCTGACAGCATTAGAATTATTTGAAGTCGAATCTGAACAAATTCTTTCAAGTTTTTTAACCAGTTTAAAAAGCCAGGCATTGCAAAATCAGCAAATGAAATCTGATAAAGCTAAAAATGCAGCTCAAGCACGTTGGGGGAAATCCGCAAGTAATGCTCAAGCATCAGCCAAGCAACGAAAAGTAAATGCTCAAGCAGCTCCTGAGAAGAACCCGAGTATTACTCAAGTCATGCTTGAACCATGCCCTTCATCTTCATCTTCATCTTCATCTTCATCTTCAAATTTTGAAGAAAAAAATGAGGATTTTTTAGAAAATTCCAAATGGATTTAGGAGAGTGATCATGAATACCATGCTTAAAACGCTCCAGTTTCGCACAGAAACAACGGAAACACTTTGCCCTACCCATCATATACCCCTGATGGAAATCGCTGGTCACAAGCTATGTAAATTGTGTGCCAAAGAAACCGTCCATCACTCACATGCAGCCTATGCAGATGAGTTGCAACAGCGATTGCTACAACAGAAAATCAAAAACTCAGGGCTCAATAAACGCTACCTGGATCGTGGCTTCAAGAATTATGTAGTTGCATGCCCTGCACAAGACAATACCATCAAACTATGTCAGGCCTTTGCACAGCAGATTATTTCTGACCACAACCCGAACATGTTGATGATTGGTACACCAGGTACAGGTAAAACCCATCTGAGTGCATCAATTATTCGCAACATTCTGCATAACAGTACAAAATCTGCACGCTACTATACCAGTGCAGAAATTGCTCAAAAAATGATGGACACTTGGTCAGATGCTTCACGCTCTGAAAAGGAAGTCATCGACCATTTCTCCAGCTTTGATTTATTAGTGATTGATGAATATGGCCTGCATGACCGGCATGAAAAACGCCTGGAGATGGTGCATAAGGTCTTATATAGTCGTTATGACAATATGAAATCTACCCTGCTGATTTCCAATTTCACAGTCCAAAATATGCAGCGGGATTTAGGTGTCCGATTATGGTCAAGGTTGCATGAAAATAGCCTGATCATTGTTCCATGCTACTGGGCAGATCAAAGGATTACTTAATACTGCTTGCAAAAAAGAGCCTTGTTAGACGGCTCTTTTTAACTTATCTCTTTTTTAAATTAAGTGGCTTTGTTGCACAAACCTATCTGTAAAGGGTTTTTCAGCGATATAATTTTCAAATGAAGAAGCCTACACACAAAATCTACCGCACAACCAATTGGCCCGCATATAACCGAGCACTCATGAGTCGCGGAAATATTGCCATTTGGTTTGATCCTGCTACGCAATGGTATGCGCCCCTTCTAAGCTAGGTTTGTGCTACAAAGCCTTACCTCAATTAAAATCCCACATAAAACTTCTCAATCAATTGCCTTGTCTTCACCATTAAACTGGTCAAAACATTATCCCGTTCAAACAGCTTAACCTTATAGTTTGGTAAGTCCTTCAATTCTTCCTTACGTGGTAGGCGTTTGGTGAACTCATAATGCTCCAGAACCTGCTTCATGGCTTCTGGTTTCAGGTTTTCTTCTTTACAAAGATGCTGATAGGCCTGTTCTTTTTCAGCATCCCAGAATTCAGAAAAAGCTGTTTGGACGCTTTGGCCGTTGATCATCTTCGGCATGTTTTCTTCAATGAATTTTTGAATGAGGTCTTGCTTATCGTGCAAGCTAATATCGCTACTGATTAAATCGTAAATTTGCGCTTGGTACTTCTTACGCTTGTCCTCTGAGTCTGTATCAACAACAAGCTGTAGCAGGTTGATGATATAACCAACATTAATGCGATCACTATGCAGTAAATCCAGTTGAAAATCGACATCATCCAGTACCGATACTTTGTCTCTCTTGGTGGTCTTTCTAACGGCACGACATAGGTCAGCATACTTAGAGGCGAAGTTTGCAAAGTGCTGCTTATCAAGTTGTGTTTGGTCTTGATCGTATTCAATAAAAGTTTGTAATTGCGCGTTATAGCGCATCACTTCACGGAAAGCTTTAATAAATTCGAGTTGCTGTTCTTCAGTGACAAGATCATCGACTGATTGGTAATTGGGCGTTAAGGCAAACAATTTGCTCACCGCTGCTTGGTAATCCTGTTCGATTTCCGCATAGCTTGGAACAAGGACGATCTTGGTCGTTTCTTTGTTGGAAAATAGTGCCAGCGCTTCATCCGTTGCACGTTTTAGGTTACGGAAACAGATGATATTGCCAAATGGTTTTTTATCGTTGTAGACACGATTGGTACGAGAGAATGCTTGAATCAAGCCATGATATTTTAGGTTTTTATCGACATACAAGGTATTTAGCGGCTTAGAGTCAAAGCCCGTGAGGAACATATTGACCACGATTAGAATATCAATCTGTCTGTTTTTTACGCGCTGTGCAATGTCGCGGTAGTACGCATAAAATTGATCGCCAGAATTGTAGTTGGTTTTAAACTGTCGGTTGTAATTGGCAATGTAGCGATCTAGCTTATCCCGACTGGATGAATTGACCTGAGTTGGAATATCTGCGGCTTCTTCGTGAATCAAGCCAGTTAAGTCATCAGTCGGTACAGCCTCATTTGCCGCATAGGAAAAGATGGTTGCAATAGTCAACGGTTTAAATATCCGACCTTGTGCTTCATCTTCAATTTGCTTTTCAGCCTGCACCTTTTCAAAAAGGTCGTAATATTGGGTCAGTGTTTCGACCGAACTGACACAGAACATTGCGGTAAATTCACGATTACGGGTTTTGGTATCGTGAATATTGACAATGTAGCGGGCAATCATTTCTAAGCGTTTCGGGTTGTCATAAAGTTCTTTGGTATCGATGCCTTCTACATCTTCCTCATAACTTTCATTCGTCGCCATGCCTTTGGCGGTGTATTTGCCCCGATAATCAATCTGGAACTGCAAGACGTTACGGTCACGGATGGCATCGACAATCACGTATTTATGCAAACATTCATTAAACAGGTAATCTGTGGTGAGTTTTAAACCTGCTTTGCTTTGGCTGTTCTTTTCAAAAATAGGCGTACCGGTAAAACCAAACATTTGTGCATTGCTGAAGAATTTTTTGATGTTCTGATGGGTCTCACCAAATTGACTGCGATGACATTCATCAAAAATAAAGACCACTTTTTTATTTTTAAGATAATCAATCGATTCTAAATATCGGTCAGTACTGATGGCCCGATTGAGCTTTTGGATGGTGGTCACAATCAGTTTGTCATGTCGTTGATCGAGCTGTTTTACCAAGGTCGATGTGTTATCGGTGCTGTCGACGCTGTCGGCTTTAAAAGCATTAAATTCGCGTGAGGTTTGCGTATCGAGGTCGTTACGATCGACCACAAACAAGACCTTTTCAACATCGGGCATTTGCATGATGATCTGACTGGCTTTAAATGAAGTCAGGGTTTTGCCTGAACCTGTAGTGTGCCAGATATAGCCGTTCTGATCGGAGTTTTGCACATGCTCCACAATTTTCTGTACTGCATAAATCTGATAGGGACGCAGCACCATCAGGCTTTTGGTGGTTTCTAGCAGCACCATGTACTGGGTCAGCATTTGGGTTAGATGCTGCTGATTTAAAAAAGCTTCGGCAAAGTCGACAATTTCATTGATATGTTTGTTATGAACATCTGCCCAGGGAAAGGCAAACTCGATGCCTGTGGTGCCGTTGGAGTAATAACGGGTATTGGCACCGTTACTAATCACAAAGAGCTGAATAAAACCAAACAGCCCTTGCCCTGCCCAATAGGCTTCACGAATATAGCGTTGGGTTTGATTAAAGGCTTCGGCGATTTCCATGCCGCGTTTTTTTAGTTCGATCTGTACCAAAGGCAAACCATTGACCAGTAAGGTCACATCAAAACGGCTGGTTCTGCCATTATAGTCGCGGTGATCGATGGTGATTTGATTGGTCACCTGATAGATGTTCTTGCTTGGGTCATCCGAGAGAAAAAAGATGTGTTTGCTGCTGCCGTCATCAAATTTGACTGGAAATAGATCACGCAGATTCTTGGCTCGCTCAAACACTGTGCCTGTGTTTAAAAAACTGATGACTTGTTTCCATTCCGTTTCTGACAGGGGCGCTAGTCCATTGGCACGTTCAATCTGGGTTTTGAGGTTTGACAGTAGTTGGCTTTCATCCTTGAGCGTGACTGAGGCATAACCCAATTGCTTGAGCTGGCTAATCAATTCATTTTCAAGTTGATATTCGCTTTGTACTGTCATCTTACCGTCACTTTAAATTATAAATTTTGAAATAAAACCAAAGGAAAAAATTTGTTCTTACGTAGGTTAGTAAATGCTCTTGCGTTTGTCCTGCGTTTAAACTATTTGCCTTTTGTTGAAGGAATTCGAATCCAACAAACTCTTGGGCAATTGTTAGATTTTGAAATTCTTCAAGATAATAACCTTGTAATACACTTTGAAACTTTAAATGCTCAGTTTCCGATTCAAACCATAAATCAAAAAAATCATTATACGAATCTGCATATTCATCTTTTATACGGCACCTTAAGCTCAAATCAGGTTTAATTCTCTCAATTTGACTTAACAAGTATTCATTCAGACGACTAATTACATGTTGTATCTTATAAAATATTGGTTTATCAACTTTACCTTGGACTAATAATCTAAAGTTTATTGCAGACATTTCTGCTTGCTTATCACATAAAAATGTTTCTAACTCTCGGATGATACCAAGTCCTAATTTTAGGTGATCAGTATTTTCATTTAAAAAAAATTCTACTTCTTCTGCACAAAGCTCTACAGTTTCTAAAAAAGTAGCTATTCGCATTTGGTATAGTGCATCATTACACTGCCTGATATGCTCAGCACTTTCTTTCATTGAGTTACGAAAGGCTGCCCCCAAGCCAAACGTTGCTGAATCAACTAAAGCTAAACTCGCATTACCAGCAAATATTTCTAAAACTGTATACCCATCAAATCTTTTCATGCCTACCCTACACAAACATCTGCTGTAACAAGCCTTTTTTCCAAGTTTTAGCCTGTTCTATTTGCTGTGCCACCACTTCAATTTTTTGATCAATGGCAGATAAGAAATTGGCGATTTTGGTTTGTTCTTCTGGGCAAGGCAACCGAATTAAGCATAATCCAATTTCACCTAAATTAATTTTCTTTGGAAAAGCTACGTGAATAGTTCTTTCATGTAATTCTCTTTGAAAGAAAACAGACTTAATATATTGATTTACAAAAGAAGAATTATGGTTTTTATCAACTTTAATTAAGGCTAGGCTTACATAAAATGATGCACGTACATCCCAATCAATTAATTTGGATGTCCCAATATCTCCGATCCTAGTTAACAAAATGTCATTTTTCTCTAGTTGAACTCTTTTCAGCTCATTCAAAAATACGTCTTCAGCGATAAATTTTGTTTTAAAAAAGTTGTTTGCTGTTACGTGTTCCACACTATAGAAAGGCACACCATCTTCAACATAATTAGGGGTTTGATGAGTACCGTCATAAATTCTTGCAATAGTCTTAAGCGCTTTTTCCTCCCACTCCCCAAACTCACTACCATCATCCGCTTTAAAACGAATCTGCTGGCTAAACAGCTTTTGCATCATGCCTTGTTTATATTGGCTGAGTAGCGCATGTTTTTGCGTGAGTTGGCTGATCTTTTCATCGACTGCGGAAAGAAACGAGGCGATTTTGGTTTGTTCTGCTTTTGCAGGAGTCATCAAACTTACATCACATAAAATTTTCTGAGAAATATTTGTCTGCGATTTTGCTAATCCTGAAGTTTTAGATTGAAGCTGATTTTGACATTTTACAGATGACAGGCTAATTCCTAAAAATTCAGGATTATTCTCATTATCTGCTTTCAATCTAATTAACTTATCGGAAATCATTAATTTCGAGCGTACATTATGTGGAACGACTGCCACTACACCTACACGTTCAGTTGGGCCAGCTCGAGTAACCAAAATATCGTTAGGCTTTACCTCAATCTCAAATCTAGCTTCTAAATTAGATGGAAGTTTTTTATTAAAATTAGCCTTAAAGCCATCCCAATCTACTGATGTGGTTTTTAAAACAGCCCACTCATTCTCATCAGCAGGATAACTTTCGCATTGAGGACTCCAACCTGAATCAATTGAATCTATACAATCTTTTAATTTTGATTCAGACCAATCCCCATCAAACTCTTTAAATCTTAACTTCGGTGCAACCATTACTTCACCTCCGAAAACGGTGAAACAATGCCTAGCTCTTTGCAAAAATCTGCAATGATGGCATCGGTTTTTTGGCTGTCTTGTTCCAAAGCTTGAAGCTGTTTTGCAATCGCATCTAAATCAATCTCGGCTTCCGCTTCAAAGGTATCCACATAACGCGGAATATTCAGGTTGTAATCGTTATCTTTCACTTCCTGCAAAGTCGCCACATGCGCATACTTTTCAATATTTTCACGCTTTTCAAATGCCGCAACAATCTTATCCAAATGCTCAGGCAGTAACTTGTTTTGGTTCTTCTGCTTTTCAAAATCATTGCTGGCATCAATAAACAGAATATTACCGCTCTGCTCACGGTTTTTCTTCAGCACCAAAATACAGGTTGGAATCGAGGTACCATAGAAAATATTGGCAGGTAGACCAATAATGGCATCCACCACGTTCATCTGTTCAATCAAATACTGACGAATCACGCCCTCACTCGAACCACGGAACAAGACGCCATGCGGCAATACCACCGCCATGGTGCCGTTGTCATCCAGTTGATACAGCATGTGCTGTACAAAAGCCATATCCGCTTTGGAGCTTGGCGCCAGTTTGCCATAAGAAGCAAAACGCTCATCTTGTAAAAATAACGGATCGGCAGACCATTTTGCAGAAAATGGCGGATTCGCCACCACCGCATCAAACTTTTTATCTAAATGCTGCGGACGGGTTAAAGTATTTTCCTGCTTGATGTCGAACTTGGCAAAATGCACATCATGCAGAATCATGTTCATGCGTGCCAAGTTGTAAGTAGTACGGTTCATTTCCTGACCGTAAATCATATCGACATCTTTGACTTCACGTTTTACCCGTAGTAACAATGAACCCGAACCACAGGTCGGGTCATAGACTGAACGTAAACGGTCTTTGCCTTGGGTGACAATCTTCGCCAGTAAAGTCGATACCGTTTGCGGGGTATAGAATTCACCCGCTTTTTTGCCCGCACCTGAGGCAAACTCACCAATCAGATATTCGTAAGCATCACCCAGTACATCGGCTTCGGTATTACTAATATCAAAATCAATGTCATCTAAATGACTCAGGACTTTCGCCACCAGTGCATTACGGTCACTGGCATTATTGCCAAGCTTGGTCGAGTTTAGATCCAAATCTTCAAACAGGTTGGCAAAGTCATCGGCAGAGTCAGTACCTAACGTGCTTTGTTCAATTGATTTTAAGGTCGCAGTTAAATCATCCAAAATGAATTCGCCCTGACGACCACGCTCGGCTAAGGTATGGAATAGCTGTTTGGGTGTAAGCGCATAACCCACTTCGGCAATGGCATTCTTTTTAATTTCTTCGATGTACGGCACATGCTCAGCATTATTTTCATCTAATTCTAAAAAGCTGAGGTCTTCGCCATCGAGCAATTCGTTGGCAAAATTAACCGACTTTTCTGATAAATATTTAAAGAAAATAAAACCCAGAATGTAATCACGGAATTCATCGGCGCCCATGGTGCCGCGCAAAGTATTGGCAATATTCCAAAGTTGTTTTTGTAATTGTTGCAGTTGTACTTGGGTCATTGTTATAGGAGTCCAAATAAGTAAATCATTAATAAAATGATTTTACCTAAAATTCTAAATTATGCAGCAGTAAAAAGGTGGACAAGGACATGAATTGTCGTGGTCAAGCGATGTAATCTGTCAATTCAGGCGCTAGATAGAGACATAATCTAAACTATATAGCAGCCTACTCCAGTAATCTTCACTACAGAAAAATAAAGACATTAAAGTACTCCAGATATGGGACTAAACACCTAATATATGTTTATCTTTTCCACCTAGCCAGACTAAATATTCATTCTCTATTGCCTGCTTATACGCCCAGTCGGCAACCCGATGCGAACGTTGCAGATCGGTTAAAAAACCTAATTGAGAAATTTCCCGAACAATAGATTGATCATGTAGATAGTTCCGCTCCTGCCACTGTTGCAGAAATTGTTCTGACGCCAAATAATTACTTTTTTGTGAGTTGCACTTTTCATCCGCCAGGACAAAATTATGTCCGGTATCGGCAGGATATAATGCCCATGGAATAAAATGATCCACGGCATATTTTGAATTTTTTAGGCTTTTGCCACAGTAAAAACACTGGCATTGCTGTACGTCAATTAAGAAGTCCGCGACCTTCCCCAGTTGATTGCGACTTGGGGCAAACATGAATTCATCTAGATCAGGCAAACCATCCAGTACCACTAGGTTCTGCTTGTTTAGCCGAACAAAATCAATCCAGCGCTTCTGGCACAACTCTTCAATGATTTCACTAAATTGTCTTAAGCAATACATCACCTTGGGCAACAGCTTGAGGGACTGCTTGGAATCTTCAAGACTATAGAGAAACTCTATGGTTTGACCATTCAAATTCTGCAAATACACCACCGGCATTTGCTTTACCGTTGTTGCAACTGCTCGCTTCAACCTGTTCCAGTAAAGTACATCCTTTCTCAACGCGGCCAAGGTCTCGAATTGTTGCTGTGCTTTCTGGATTTCACTGATGATCTTTGCCTGCTTACCAGTGCTTTGATGAATAGTAAAAGGCTCATACTGGTTAAACTGAAACGGCAGTGACTGTTTCCAGTACAGGTCAATAAACTTTTCCGCAATATCCTGATAGTCCAAATGCAAGACAGCACCAGTATCTTGCCCCTGTTCAATCGCCAGACGCGTGATACTTATCAGTAAGGCAAACTTATATGTCGAAGTAAACGTCCCTGACTGCAAAATCTGCTGAATATGCTTTAAGAATTTCAACTGTTCTTGAGGGGTTGGTATTTCGGCTATACTGAATAACATATCTAAGCCTGCACTTTTCTAATCAGAATATTCATCCACTCTTCTGTACGCTCTGGACGTTTATCTACAGTAATCCATTGTTGTAACAGTAAAGCCTGATCGATCTGCTTAAGTAAGTCATGAGCTTGCTGTTCATTCAAGTCAGTAAAGCTACGCCCCTCTATCTCACGGTCTGTATTGCCATACTTAAAAGACATGTAACACACACCATTTAGCTTTAATGCTTTGAATATAAGCCCCAGCACTTCAGTTAGGCGATCTCTTTCACAATGTAAAAGAGATGCACAAGCCCAAATACCATCGTATTTATTATTCTCAGCTAGGTCATAAAAACTTTGCTGACGTACTTCAATATTGGTCAGCTCCCTGGCCTTTTTAACCAGCTCGGCAGAATAATCAATTGCCTCAACTTGATAGCCTTTTTTCTTAAATGCCAAAGTGTCCCGCCCCGAGCCACAGCCCAAATCTAGGATCAATGCCTGTTCCGGCAAATATCTTAGAAATGGTGCGTAAAGACTTTCCATTTCAACCTGATAGGTATTTTCAAAAAATGCTTGAGCATGTTGATTGTAATAATTTGATGTTTGATTCATTGTCTAAAAGCCAATATCTTATGTTAAAGAACATACTGATTTTTCACTAGATAAGTCAAATGATCAGTCCTATGAATGAATCAAACTCTTATTTCACTGTATCCGGACAACTGAGATAGAAACCAAACTGGTTCTTATAAATGGAAAAAATATGGGCTTCAGATTTCGCAAGAGTATTAAACTGCTACCTGGATTAAAAATTAATCTGACGCATAAAGGCATCAGCAGTTATTTTTTGAATTTAGCCATTCTTTGTACCCCATAATATCCACTGCTAGGCAAAATTTAATTCATTCATTACTATGGACGGATGTTAAATACAATAAAGGCTGCCGCTGATGTCTGATAATGACAGTACTATGGATTATGATGAAAATGATTTAATCGATTCTCCCTTGTCTCAAATTTTAAAAGAGGATAATGAGCAAATTGAAGTTCTAATTTATCGATTACCCGATAGTGACTGGACACTGGAAGTGGTAAACCAAAATGGTACTTCTACGGTATGGGATGAAACATTCCCGTCAGATCAGGAAGCTCTATCTGTTGCTTTAGATGGAATTAAAGCTGCAGGCGGTATTCAAGCCTTTTCAGAACTCAGTGACCTTGAAGCAAAGAACAATATTTTTCCTGAATCACTTACTCGCCATTAAAAATGAAGCTGCTAGCGTGGATATGAATCAGTATTTTCTGGATTCTTAGAACCTGTCGCGATGATAGGTTCACTTTAACCCAAACCCATCTAGTGTTGAAGGGTCAAAATTTTCATCAAACATAAACTCATCTGCTCGCTCTTTTCTTAATGTCGCCAAGGCATAAAAGAAACATTTCTCACATAACTGCAATTCATATCTTTCACCGTCATGCTTAGAACCATAGCCCCAATGCGCCGATAAAGTGCCAAACTCCAGTTTCGTTGATTGGTTGCATACATCACATACAACATCTGTAACGACTTCTATCTGTTCAGTTCTTTGATCTCCATATCCAATTCCTTGTAAATCCAACTTAAACATTCTAAATATTTACTAAAAACATAATTCAATAGGGTTTTAATTACCGCTAAAAAGATTAAAAACACTATATATAGTGAAATTTACAATTTAATAACACAATATAGGGTGCGTAACCCTTGACTCCCCTATAAAAAGTACGTGAATATTATATTTTATTTTTCAGCCACTTGGCATAAATATGGGGAGACATCAGCATATGTCTATAAAAAAAAAGCTATTGAAAGTCATCGTGTATCTTCAAAAAACTTAAAATTAATGTGTTATCCAAAATGTATGCATGCGTACCAAATCTGGATAGCTTTATTTTTCCAACTGAGTGATAAACAGCAAAACTATCACTTGAATTTAACTTTTAAACAGAATATCGAAATCCCGCTCCTTACCACTAAAACACCTGATCACTATTTTTTTAGTAGTCATTTCAGCTGGATCTATGCTTATTTTTACAATAAGAATAAAAATGAATTTAAGTTCAGAGCTTATGAGAAAAATAATTCCTACCAATTTACCATCCAGGCTTTAAGCGAAGTTAGGGCCTTACTGTGTTCCGGATTACATCACTCAATTCATGGCTTAGATATCATCGCATATTGGCTAAATGAACAATACTTAGCCGCACATCTTCAGGAAGTTTTCGGTCAGGAAGTTTTAACTATCAATCATCTACGAGAATTATCAGGGCTATCTAAATCCAAAAGTCCAGTAAGTTCTATTTCAAATTATACCGGCCCACTTTCATTAGAAAAAATTCTGGCGGGAATTTAATCATGAACGGATATCGTTATTTAGAAGATACTCAAGAATTAAAGCTTGAGCCATTTCGAGACTTCTATCAAGCACTGGCGGAAGCAAAACTGGAAAATGATCAGGACTTCTTTAAGCTCAATGATTTCATCCAACCAACTGAAGTCGTTAAACTAATTAAAATTATGACTCAGCATCCTACTGATCTATCGATTAGTAAATATCCATTGGTGCATTATCTCCGGGCTCTGATCAACACTCCATCAGCATATCAATCAAATGCCCTAAAATGGGGCGTTTTCAATACTCAATGCATTGAATTACTTGATAGCAAAGAACATGCAGCTACTGTGGCTAATCTTTGTAGGCGTTTTCGTTTAGCAAGCACAAACGAGCAATACTATTGGCTCTATAATTTTCTACCTTCTCTGCCTCTAGAATTAGAATATCTAATTGATTTTATAGATAAAAAAGAGAAGAAAAATAAAGAACTGCTGAACCGATCCCTAGAAATTTTGAGTAAAGAGCAAATCGGCCAACTGGCAGATATTCGTGTCATCTATCAATATGCATATACTCAATCAGAGCGTCAAAAAAGACATCGTCAAAGCAATTCAAGCGCCCAGGAACCACCTCAAACTGATGTTAAGAAGACATCAAGAATGTCTCTTGATGATGAAAAAACACATCAGACTTGTTTTGAACGCGGTATAGCAAAACAGCCACCTGAGGATAAAACTATAGAAAGAGTTGAAGATCATAATTTTGAATTTAACTCACTAGAGCAATGTTCTATTACAGCTCAGATCAATAATCTCAAAAATAAAATTCTGCATCAAAACAAGAATCAGTTAATGAGCAAATCAAATCCTCGTATTTTTGATTTGCCTACCGCGCAGCATATTATACGAATTTTGTTTGAACAGGCAGAAACCTCTCCAATTCATGCCTTGCTTTTATTTTCAGTACTCAGTTTGACGCATTATGAAGAGTTATTAGTATTTCGGAAACATTTCCGTCTCAGCTCAAAAAGAAAAGAAATTACTTTTAGTCCTGAAAATTTCTATTTTCGGCAAAGTTTTGATAACTCTAAATTTAAAGATGCTTTATTAAAAGAATATATGCTGAATATAGGAAGTTCTTTTACCATCCCCTTACCCAAAGTTTATTTTGATCAGATTTTTCGACTAAAAAAGTGGGATAAAGCTGATATTGCTTCCGATGTACAAGAATATTTACGTAGAATCAGTGACGGCCTTACTTTTCACTTAACAGCTCGAAACCTTCCTCGTTTAATCAGTGATATTACGTTGAATGAACTTGGATATGAATTGGAAAGTAAATTACTTAGTGGAGAAAACGTTAATAGCTACACCCCAGGCCATTACTATTCAATGAAAATTGTTGATATCCTCGATATTTATAGCCAAACACTTTACCTAGTTTACCCGCAGCTCGACACTAATTATATCGAAGAATTTAAATCCCCTGTTACTTTCGGTAGTCAGCAAACGCCAGACCTGCCACTGGTTAAATCCTTTTTTAAACAGCTTGATCAGCAAGTTCGGGGCAACCCTAACCCTTTTAAAACACTGAAATATTATTCAATTTGGCTATGGCACGTTTGCATGATTATGACATCTGCACGACCAAATGAAGCCTTTCCCCCGAATCTCGATTATCTTGATCTCGACAACCGGTTGGTAGCTGTTGCAGATAAAGAGCAACGTTATTCGGGTACGATTGGGCGCTACCTGCCATTTAATGATTTTCTTCGAGATGAAATACAGTCCTACCTAAGTTATTTAAAACAATTTCAGCATTTTATGAAAGCTTGTGCTAGCCAAGTTAAAACAGAACTAATTCAAGAAATTTTTGATGGTAAGCGTCCCTTTCTTTTATGTTTCGAGCCTGAGGGATATATCCGAAATTTAGAACTTTCTGATATTCAAAAATACTGTACAGAAATAGCCCTTCAGCTCAACTGGACCCGCCACTTTACTCGTTATTTTTTTGCACAATACTGCAATGAAGATGTAGTTAAAGGCATCTTT
Organism: Acinetobacter sp. C15; assembly: GCF_013420645.1. Classification (NCBI taxonomy): domain Bacteria; kingdom Pseudomonadati; phylum Pseudomonadota; class Gammaproteobacteria; order Moraxellales; family Moraxellaceae; genus Acinetobacter; species Acinetobacter sp. C15. The sequence goes on along the minus strand of NZ_VOXR01000012.1, from coordinate 20,320 downwards.
GGTCACGACGAAGCAATGCAGGGACTGTTTGACCGCTATTCAGCTTTTCAGGCGGCTGATTACGACCAAATCAGAACAGCACAAGATAAGCTAATTGAAATATTAGAGCTTAAAAGTATGTCGACATTCAACGGGATCATGATTAAATGAACAGACATCCACACTCCCTAAAACGACAAAAAAAACTTATAAAAAATAAGGAATTTCTTCTTAAATTATTTAGTGAGAAATGCCTAGAACTTACACCTGAAAACTATTCCGATGTATATAGACAAGTCGATAATAGCCTTTTGGAAAAGTACAAATCTAGTACTCGTAGTCATAAAATAGCCCGCTTAGAATTCGCGAGATATATCAAGCGTTTTAATCGTTTATCAAATCAAAACTACCCTGTTCCTGCAACACCTGTTCGTCATGAAAGCCCCCCACCCCAGCAAAATATTGAGACTTTAAAACATGGTAAAAGGGTGACTCAATTTGCCAAAAATTTGATTGCTCACTGGACAGAACATAATGACTTCAGTCCAACTCAATCCCTCGCTTTTTGTTTGATCAGCACCATATTATTCAATGGCTTTTATAATGAGAACGAACTACAAAAGTTTTTAAAAATCTTTTTCAAAACAAAGAAATTTCAAAGTTTTTTAAACCTGAATCATATTGTTTCACTTGATATCCCGAACCGGAATTTCGGTAATCAGCGTATAAATGACCCTGATTTTTCAGTCAGCTATACAAAAACGTTTGTGCTACACGATATTGTGAAATGCTGGATCTACAGACTAAAACATCAGAAATTTGATTTATTTTCGGATATTGAAGATGCAGAACATCTGATTAACGCTTGTATTATTGAATGCTTCCCTGAGGAAAAGGTGCGTTGTAAAGACCTGTTAAAATACGGTTTTTACTATACACAGTTCCTGAAAAACAGCGGGCTGGATCAAATGTCCATTTGTATCTTAAAAAATGAAATTTACAGTTCCAGTCCTCTTGAAAAACAATTAGCAGCTTATTTTATCCAACCTGAACCCACGCCTACCCATACGATTCAGAAAGTTCATGAGAACCCTCAAGACCAGTCTAAAGTCACTATTGCATTAGATGTTGCCGATATTTTAGTAGAAATACGTCAAGCTATTCGTGCAAAAAACTATAGCGATCAACTCATAGAATTATATGCTAAAGAACAATCTCCAGCCTTGGAACGTTTGCTGCTGTGGAGCATTCTACGCTCAAAATTAACGGAACCTCAACTAGACCTTCTCAATCATATTATTCAGCAGCAGCAACGATTTAAGCGCAAGCTTATACGTGCAGATTTTCAGCCGCTCAAGCAAAGTTCTCTGAAGACCATGTTTTCACAGTTTGCAGTCCATTGGCTGCAGGCAACGCAAGACAAAGATATTTCATCATTTTCAGATGCTGATTTTGAAGATCTGTATGGAGAAATGCTTCTATTAAAGAAAGAAACAACTAGAGCGACTTTACAAAAACGTCTACAGGAGTTTCATCACAAACAAACCTTATTCTTTAACGCACCCACTATCGATCTAGATAATTTAATCCAGGCAAAAATCTGCAGAACCGCATTGATCTCACCCCATATTTTTCATCACATGCTAGAGCAGCTCGAAAATACTCAAAATATTTCGATTCAGGATAAAAATATATTTAAACTGATTTTTATTTTGGGGTTCAGAGTCGGACTACGGATCAATGAAACATTGAATATCTTCGTACGTGATCTATTTATTAGTGAAGATGCTATGATAATCACTATTCGCAACAATCGCAATAAAAATCAAAAAAGCTACTCAGCTTACCGCAAGATTCCCCTGCATCATCTACTTAAAGCCGACGAGTTACATGCATTTAAAACATATAGTCAGAATAGAAAACGTCTGCTAAAAGAACAAGGAAAATCAGTTGCACAACCGCTGTTTTTAAAACAGTCCTTAGAAGAAACTCATGAAAATGAAGTGAATTCCCTATTGAAACAATTGATCCAGCCAGTTTTTGGAGAACACAATTTTACTTACCATAGTCTGCGCCATTCTGCATTTAATCATCTTTACCTGATTTTAAAAAACTCAACACTTGCAGATGCATTTACTGACTATAGCCCACATGAGCAATTACGTATCCGTTATGCATTGTTGCGAAACAGAAATACTCAGCAAACCTGGTATGCACTTTCTCATTTTGCCGGGCACCTAACCCCTGACACGACCTGTTCAAGCTATCTGCATTTAATGCATCTGGCAATTAGCTACCAGCTGAATCAAATGCACAGCCCACTTCCTAAAGAAGCCTATTTTAATATTCTGAAACATGATGATGCTATTAAATATCCTGTTCAGCAACGGGCGATCAAACAGTTTTTATTTGATCAACTCACTAAAGACCGTTACAGGCAACATGATCATCAATATCAACCAGAACAGCAGAAATCGCCTGATTCACTGATACTAGGAGCTCATGACTCAGAGATGACTTTTGAACTATTGCATCACATTCTTGCAGTAGAAAAAGAGCAAGATCTTCTGTTACCTGAAGCCATTCCTTTGCAAATCGCGCAAAAATTACGTGCCAGAGCCCAGCATTTGAAAACCTCCTGTGTAAACCAAAAAAAATCATCGAGGTTATTTACCACAGATTTTTTAAGGAAAACTCCTGCTGCATTAGTTACCATGTTGCCAACTAATCAGGAGGAGAAAAAGGTCATTCACCATGTCCAGGAGCGTTATGCAAATGTACAAAGTAAATATAAAAAACAGCTCAATACTATCTATTCAATTTATCTTGAAAAAGTTCAGCCCAATTCTGCTCAGTTCATTTTTGAAATAAATGAAAAACGTCAACTGAAAAAGTTTCTGTCTTTTATTAGTAAACTGTTTCCAACAGAATATCTTCACCTCGAACTTTCTAAACAGAGCAAAGAACAGCTCAAGAATACATTACAGGGTTTGAAATTAGGTTCAAAAAACTTCAGCCTGAATGAAAATGAAAGGCGAATTAAGTTCTGCTTCAAAAGTAAAGATGTAAAAGCACTTGGGGTATTCAAGTTACTGATGTATCTCATGATAGTTTCTCATCTTTAAGCTGTTTGTAATAAAAATTTGAACTCTGAGAAACGATAATCAAATAGTATAAACTCTAGGTATCAGCAACGTCTGAAACTGAGATCAGTCATGCATAAAACATCAGAAAAAATTGCAAAACAAAAAAAGGTATTAGCTAAAGCTGTTTTATCTTCTGCAAAGCAGCTTGGTTTGACACAGGAGCAGCTTGCCATCGTTCTCAATTTAGATTCAATGGAAACTTTAAATTCGCTTGAGTTAGATCCAGATTCAAGTCAGGGAGAACTCGCAATTATTTTAATTCGTATTGCGATATCACTAGATGCTCTAACTGGTGGAGAGACTAAATGGATGCAACATTTTATGAAGTCACCAAGTAAGTTAACCAAAGGCATTCCGATAGAGCAGATTCAGACTACTGAGGGATTAACCACTGTATTAAACGTAACCGAAGGACTTCGGCTTCAGGGTAAATATTAATAAAACAAAGCTTCATTACACAGAAAATTAAAAGTCATAATTTTGTCTAATCATTCAAATTCAAGGCATATGAAGTTCCTCTTCTCAAGAGGTATATGACTGTCTCATTATTGATAACTGCCATACATATACGGATTCTATTAACTTAATTCGAGGCTAAATTGAATCTTATAAGTTCAATTTAGCCATTCAAGAGTCATTATAAAAGTTTGCTATATAGCTAACAAATTTGGGGAGCAAAAAATGGCTACACGAGGTGAAATAGGTAAAAAAATACGTTTGGCCAGAAAAGGATTGGGCCACACACAGAAAAGTCTTGCAGAAAAAACTAAAGTCAATAAAACAACAATTTCAGAGATGGAAAATGGCCGTTTTACAGGTTCATTTGACATATTTGAACGTGTGCTTGATGGTGTTGGTTTACAATTCGAAGTGAATAAAAAAAATTGTAAATTGCCACAGTGGGATGAAATTGAAGAAATATTTTCAGAATATGATAAATAAACAGCTTTTTTACACAAACATTCAAAAGGTGAATTCTCCCCAATCCATTCAAATTAATTTTTTTATATGAAAGCTGATTGAAATACACATCTAGATCATAAATCTGATTAGATAAATGCGGATCAAATCGACATCCATTTTTAAGAGAGTTTTAAGGTTAAGAACTTAAATTAATCAAATTTCGTCTTAACTGAATCATTTCTATGTCCCCTGATCGTTCACTCTATAAAGGCACTTCCGGAATACAACGTATTTTCAATGCTACCCGTTATTCCGTGGCCGGCTTTAAAACAGCCTTTCAAAATGAAGCGGCCTTCAGGCAAATCCTGCTCATCAATCTGATTTTGATTCCTCTGAGCTTTGTCATGCCGGTGAGCCGGGTTGAGCAAGCACTGATGGTGGCCGTGTGTCTGTTGGCGCTAATCGTTGAACTGCTTAACTCGGCGATTGAGGCGGTGGTAGACCGTATCTCCATGGAGCAACATGAACTGTCTAAAAATGCCAAGGATATGGGCAGCGCTGCCCAGTTTGTCGCACTCAGTTTAATTACCGTAACTTGGGGCATCATTTTAATCGGTCATTCATTGTGACCTCATTTTTGCTACAACGACAAGAATGGAAGATTTAAAATGATATCCGAGCATTCCCGGTTTTTACTGACACAAATATTGCTGCTGATTTTCAGTTTTCTGATGCTCTGGAATTTTTTTGATGTAGGTGGAACGATTGATTTACAGCTGATCTATCCGTTCATTGATGATCAGGGACAATTTCCCCTGCGGCAACACTGGGCACTGGCCGAGCTCAATCATCGCTATGTCAAAAATCTGCTGATTCTGGTGTACATAACATTGTTAGCCGGCTGGCTAGTTTCACTGAAATGGCAGAACTGGCATCAACGGCGCTGGGAATTTGGCTATTTCTTTAGTATGGTGGTGCTGACCACGGCCTCAATTGGTATTTTAAAATCCCAGTCGGCGCATGCCTGTCCCTGGGATATGATCATTCCTACCCATGAAGGTATTTTGTGGGATTTGAGTGCTACTGCCGGACACTGTTTTCCCGGAGGACATGCATCCAGCGGTTTTGCCTTAATGGCTGGTTATTTTGTCTATCGGATTGCTAACCGCAAGCGGGCTTATTTTTTCCTTATCGCGGCACTGATTTTAGGCTTCGCCATGGGCTGGGCGCAAATGATGCGTGGTGCGCATTTCCTGAGTCATAATCTGTGGACCGGTTGGATTACTTGGTGCATGAATGTCATGGGCTATACACTGTTTAGCCACAAACTGCCACTGGCAAATCATCCCATGCACATGAACATCAGACAGCCTTAATGCCTAAAAACCAAAGCCTATCCACTTAGGCTTCGACTACAGGAAATTTAACTTGTACACACAGGCCGCCAAGACTGCTACTTTGCGAAAATTCCAGCGTGCCGCCCAAGCGCTCGGTGGCTTTATCTACAATTGACAAACCTAAACCGCTACCAATTTCGGCATGGTTATGAATCCGGTAGAAACGCTGCCGGATCTGGGCGAATTGAGTAGGATCAATCCCGGCTCCACTATCTTCAATCTGTAAAACTGCCTGCTGGCCTTGCTGAAAAATCGATACATTAATCACGCCGCCTTTCGGACTGTATTTAATCGCGTTATCAATTAAATTATAAATAATCGAGTGCAAGGTCGAAGCTTGTCCTTGAATTTGCAATTCCTGTTGCTGTTCTACGCCCAGATCAATTTCTTTCTGTAAGGCCAGCTGAATCAGCTGCTCAAGGCAGGCCACGGTCATCTGATTGAGCGAAAGCATTTGTGCAGGCTCGATTAAGCTGTCGGAGGCATCCTGTTTGGCCAGACTCAATAACTGGTTGACCAGATGCTGCATGCGTAAAACGCCCTGACTCAGATTATGAAGCGAGTCGCTCTGCGGAAACTGCTGCAATAAAATTTGCAGCTGCAAGTTGAGTGCGGTCAGTGGCGTGCGTAATTCATGGGCAGAATCCGCGACAAATTGACGTTGTTCCTGTTGAGCCAGGGAAATTCGACCAAACAGATGATTCATTTCCTGAATAGTCGGTTCCAGCTCCAGGGGATAATCCTTCATTTCAATCGGCTTTAATTCTTGCGCCTTACGGCTGGCCAGTTCCGTTTTAAAATCATGCAAAGGCTGAAAATTTTTCCGGATCATCCAGCCTAAACCAAACACAGCAAAAGGCAAGAAAAGCATATAAGGCAGAAACATATTGCCGGCCAGTTCCAGCGCCAGCTCCTGCCGGACATTTTGCTGCTGACTCACCTGAATCTGCAACTGGTCACTTGGAATGATATAGGTGAGCCAGGTTCCATACGGCGTTTGATGCTTGTAAAAACCTGCTTTCTTGACCGGTGCAACCAGCACATTCTGTGGATGCAAGGGAGTAGCTGTATTTGCATAGGACCAGATATCTACAAATAAATCTTCTTCACTGTACTGTTTTTCTAGATCGATTTGACTTTGTAGCGGTCGTGGATGATTTTCCGCAATGCGCTCGGCCAGACTTTGCATCTGTTTATCCAGCACTTCATTAATTTCTTCAAGTGCAATCCGGTATGCCGCAAAGATTAGTACACAGCCCAATACCACGCTAAACAATGAAATATAAATAATTAGACGTTTTTGTAAGGAATAACGTTTTGGCTTCATGCTCTATCCTAAGCGATATCCTAGACCACGGATCGTCCGTATAAAGTCTTTTCCTAATTTGGCGCGCAGATGGTGAATATAGACTTCCACAGTATTACTACTTACATCACTATCGAAATCATAAAGTTTGTCTTCTAAATCGTTTTTAGAAAAAATTTTGCTAGGATGCATGAGGAGTGCAGTGAGAATAGACCATTCCCGATTAGACAACTCGATCGGTTCACCATTAAAGCATACGATGTGCTGTTCCAGGTCCAGTTCCAGCCCACTGTGTGATAATTTCTTATTAATGTCTATCCCGGTGTTTTTTAAGCTACTACGTCGCAGCAAGGCATGAATACGGGCCAGCAGCTCGTCAAATTCATAGGGTTTAATCAAGTAATCATCTGCTCCCTGATTCAGCCCATCCACCCGGTTTTGTAATTGGTCCCGGGCGGAGATAATCAGTACCGGTAAATTCGGAAACTTCTGCCGGATATTTTTTAGCACCAGCATGCCATCCATCATCGGCAAGCCTAAATCGAGCAGGACAATATCGTAGACCTGCTGCTGTAACTGTTTTAAACCCTCAATCCCATTATTGACCCAGTACACCTCAAACTGATGCAGTTTAAGCAATGTTTCAGTCGACTCGGCAATCATAAAGTCATCTTCAATAATCAGTATTTTATGCATTTCAAGCTCTGTTTTTTAATGATGATGAGCATTGTGCAAGCATATCATTTTTAGCTTCAATCACTTGCGTTTTTATATCCAGCATACTTAATAAGCTGGGGAAAAGATGATCGTGACTGCGTGCCTGTCCGGTCTGTGTTTTTAAACAGTTTAGCTGCCGGACATTATACTGTTGCCAGGTATCAGAAAACCACATCAGCATTGGGATATGGGTTTGCTGCGTGGGCGCCATGCTATAAGGAGCACCATGCAGGTATAAACCATGCTCTCCGGTAGATTCTCCATGATCAGACAGATACCAGAAACCGGTTTGATATTGAGTCTGTTGCTTTAAAGTTTCAATGATCTCGGCAAGAACATGGTCTGTATATACAATCGAATTATCATAGCTATTCTTTAATTCTTCTGTACTACAGCCCTGAATGGCATTGGTATTACAGGTCGGTTGAAATGGCTGATATGGTGCTTTGGAGCGCTTGAAATATGCGGGGCCATGACTGCCCATCTGATGCAGTACAATTAACTGCGGTTTCGAGTTATTTTTATCCAGATGCGCCAGATAATCTTTCAGGCTATCCACCAGGATTTCATCAAAACATTCACCACCAGCATCACACCATCTCTGTTTCAGTTGGGCTGGAATCTGGTATTTTTGTACGCGGTCACAGGCACCTTTACAGCCCGAATTATTATCAATCCAGGTCACCTGATAACCGGCCCGCTGAGCAATATCCAGCAAACCTTCTCGGTGGCTAGCCAACTGTTCATTATAGTTTTGACGTGTCATTCCTGAAAACATACACGGTACTGAAACAGCTGTGGCAGTTCCGCAAGAACTGACTTGATTAAAATTAATTATCGGTAACTTGCTCAGTTCAGGATTGGTATTGCGTGCATAACCATTTAAAGCAAAACTCTCGGCACGTGCAGTCTCCCCAACCACCAGCACCATCAATTTGGGTTGTTTCTGTATTTGAGCCTGCTGCAGCAGATGGGCATCTTCACCATAAGGAATCAAAGGCAAATTGGCTTTAGGTGCTTTCTTTTTATAGTAGGATACGGTGGATGCAATGCTATTTTGCGGGGAAATCATGCCCTTCAGATCGCGGTGCTCGCGGAAGATGGCTGCATAATCGACATAAAAACAGAATAACAGTCCTAGAATCAATACGGCCGAAAGCAGACTGCTAAGGCTTTTATGCAACAATTGACGCCCGAAAGATGCAGGCTGAATGTTCAGCATCCAGACGATACACAAAGGAAAAATCACAAAGACCAGCGTCCAGATCACCAGCCGTATTGACCAGAGATCACGGACTTCCCGAGCATCGGTCTGCAGCATATTCTGGATCTGGTCCGGCGTAATAACAACCCCCAGACTATTGACAAAATAAGCACTAAAACCGCCCAGAATGATCAGCACACTGGCCAGTATCTTGGCATTCCATTTCCAGTTCAGCCACTGCAAGACCAGATTGTACAAGCCGATAACTACCAGGACTGTAGCCGCCAATAATGCGCCTGCCTTGAGGTTGGTATAAGGCGTCAATTGATGGATTTTCTGATAGAAATCAAAGTTTAAGACCAGCCCCAGCCAAATGGCGAGTAAAAGGTTGAAGCGTGCAAGGCTGATGGGTTTGATCTGGCGTAGACCGGGAAAAGAAGGCAGCTTAAGCATTTTTTTAGTTCAAAGACTTTAATATGCTTTAGCCTAAAATTTGAATCTTAAAAATGACTTAAAATAATCTGAGAACTACAAAAACTTATACATATTTTGATTTCAAATCAAATCTGATAAAACTAAAAATGCAGCCCAAGCACGTTGGGGAAAATCCGCAAGTAATGCTCAAGCAAATCATGAGCACAGCCCGAGTATTACTCAAGTCATGCTTGAACCATGCCCTGAATAGCCACCACTTTCCTAGACAAATACAGCCCAAAGAATGATTTCACCCTGAAAATGCCGACCATGGAAGGGATTCATATGCTGCACCTTTAGCTAAAAGAGGATTCAGCTTACCATTAGTGGTTATTTGCAACAGTGCCCTTTTTCTTATGCACGTGGCATGTTCCCTCAGGTTTGATTTAAACCTTCTGCAGTAGAAGTTGAACCTCAACAGCTTGGGCTGCAAATAATTTTTAGCTCAAGTTTGATTGCTCTAAGTAATCTATAACCACCTTCTGGTGAGATAGATATTCAGAACACAATCCGACGAATGGAGTTGTTTTTTTCCACTGCTGTTTTACCATCTTGATTATGTTACACAATCAAGATGAACAAATAAAATGGATGAATTTCAGCATGGTGGTGCCCGTGAAGGTGCTGGTCGCAAACCAGTTCATGAAGGCCCAACCAAAGTGATCCGGGTTCCCGAAGCCCGTGTACTGGAGATCAGGCAGTATCTGGATCAGATAAAAAAACCAGCCCGCAATGATGTTGCTTCGATTACTCCGGTTGAAGCCAGAACACATTATGAGATTCCGGTTGCCTTGCAAAAGGTGGCTGCAGGTTTCCCTTCCCCAGCCCAAGACTATATCGACAAGACCCTGGATCTGAACGAGTTCCTGATCCAGAACCAGCAGGCTACCTTTATCGTTGAGGTGGAATCGCTTTCCATGCGCGATGCCGGGATTGATCTGAAGGACAAGCTGATCGTGGACCGCAGTATTGAGCCCAAGCATGGTGATATTGTTCTGGCCCTGATCGACAATGATTTCACCATCAAACGACTGATGATTGAAGGCGACAAACGCTGGTTACAGGCGGAAAACCCGGATTATGCGGATATCCATTTGAAAGACGGTCAGACCCTGCTGATCTGGGGTGTAGTCACCAGTGTCATCAAGAAGTTCAGATGAACAGCCTCGAGCGGATTTATGCCCTGATCGACATCAACAACTGTTATGTCAGTTGTGAACGGGTGTTTAATCCCAGCCTGAATCACCGTCCAGTGATTGTGCTGAGCAATAATGATGGTTGTGCAGTGGCCCGCAGTAATGAGGCCAAAGCCCTGGGCATCAAGATGGGTGTTCCGTTGTTTCAGGTTCAGGACATTGTCCGGCAGCATCAAGTGGTGGTGCTGTCGAGCAACTATGCCCTGTATGCGGAAATGTCCAATCGCTTCCATTCGATTTTGGCCGGTTATGTGGCTCCGCATGAACAGGAAATCTATTCGATTGATGAATGTTTTCTGGATTTAACCAGTTATGCACAGCATTTTGACTTGACCCGCTATGCCAGAGAGATGAAACAGCGGATCTGGGACTGGATCGGGTTGCCGGTATCCATCGGGATTGGTCGCAGCAAGACCGAAGCCAAGCTAGCCAATCACCTTGCCAAGAAATGGCCTGGCTTTGCAGGCGTATGCAATGTGCTGGAGCTGGATTATCTGGATCAGGAAACGCTGTATGCCGGAATTGAGGTGGGTGAAGTCTGGGGTGTGGGACGTAAGCTGGTCAAAAAGCTGAACCAGATGGGCATCCATTCGGTACTGGATCTGGCCATGCAGGATGCGCATCGCATGGGAAGTTTGTTTTCAGTGCTGATGCAGCGCACGGTGCTGGAATTACAGGGCATCTCCTGTTTGCAACTGGAGGATGCTCCTGCACCCAAGCAGCAGATTGTGGCTAGCCGCTCCTTTGGAGAACGGATTACTGAGCTGGATGATCTGAAAGAAGCCATGGGTAAGTATGTGCAAGATGCAGTCATGCGCTTGCGTGCGGATGCCTCGCTGTGTGGCTGTATCATTGCTTTTGTGCAATCCAATCCCTTTGATCAAAACACAGCGTATTACAGCAAATCGTTGGCCTTTGAATTCCCGGAACCCACGGACTGTGTACTTGATCTGATTCATGCTGCGATGCAGTTACTGCAAGGCATCTATAAGCCAGAGGTAAAGTATAAAAAATGTGGGGTGATTCTGACCGGTCTGGTCAGCAAGACCCGCTATGTGCCTGATCTGCTTACAGACCATCGCCAGCGTGAAAGCAACGAACAGCTGATGCAGGCTTTAGAAGCCGTGCAAGCCAGATATGGCAAGACTAAACTGGCAGTGGGATCGTGTTATTTACCACAGCGGAAATGGTCGATGAACCGGACACATCTGACCCAGAACTATTTCAGCTGGCAGGGATTATTGAAAATTACCCATTAAGCCAACACCCCTTTTTAGGTTAAACAGGTGACAATTAACAACCGGACATCTATCCAGCCCCCCTATTGCGGACGGATCGCTGCTGGGAAGATACTCATATCGCTATGGTAAAACATTGAGCTCATCATATTGCAAGCAACTCAGGAGGCTTAAATCGCATGGCTAAAACAACAAAGGACGAAATCCCTGTAGAAGAATCAGCTCAAGCCAGTGAAGTTTCTGACAAAGTAACGGAAGCTAGAGCGTTATTGGGCAAGCAAATGTCCGCAAACCTGATTGCGATCGCAGAACTGACCCATACCCCGATTCCACACATGCAGGTAGATGAACACGGGGTTTTTCACGAGATTCAAAACACTGATAGGTAGACCGGCATGGATTGCAGTAACGGACGGTATTCTCCTGTTCAATCGGTCGAGTGCTCAGATCCGGTTTGATCGTTATCGTTAAGTCCATATTTTTGTACCTAACACATGGTTTTATACAGTTAAGTACAGGAATACGTACTGAACAGACAAAGCGTTTTTATGGTCCTTAGGCTTTTTTTCTATTCCTTAAAGGTGTCATTGAGCGCCTGCTGAACCGCCTCAATCCTTGATTTGCAGGCTTTGTAGGCGGTCATGGATTCTTCAACGATCGCCATCAGGTTATCAATATCCGGTTCTTCCTGCGATTCCAGCAGTTCGGCATTCTTCTTCAGAATCTCGTAGCCCTGTTTGAAACTGAGTTCTTCATTGTTCATGTGTATTTACCTGTGTCACGGTGGCATCAATCATGCCATCCTGGAGTTCGATCTGGAGTTGCTGGCCAGTGATTTGTTGCACTGAGCGGATGGCTTTGCCCTGACTGCGGACAATCGCATAGCCTTTAGCCATCACGTTTCGTGGGTTCTGTAGCAAGGTTTCCCGCATCAGGGATTCGGTCTGCTGTACAGCCTGCCGCAGCTGTTGCTGGGCAAAATACTGGGTATCGCTTTTCAGCAGATCAACGCTACGCTGCGCATCATTGAGCTGGCTTTGTGCCAGGGTTTGGATGGTTTTCAGATACTGGTCATTCTGGCTTTGATAGGCGGTCAGCTGATGCTGGGACAGCAGTTTGATGGTTTGCAGCGCAGTACTGGCTTCATTGACCCGTTCGACAATCAGGTTACGGATCCCGGCGATGACTTTACTTGGGGTATCAAAGGAGCGATGCGCGATTTCATCCAGAATGGTGCGGTCTTTCTCGTGGCCAATGCCCACCCAGATCGGCACTGTTCTTTTACACAACAGTGCAGCCAGATCATAGTCGTTCAGGTACGCCAGATCATTCACTGCTCCACCCCCACGGATGATCACAATTAGGTCGGGAGCGGTCTGGTAATCTTGAGCCCACTGCCTGAGTGCACTGGCCAGAGCCTGCATGATGCTGGTTGGGGCAGTATTGCCCTGGAAGGTGGCTGAATGATAAACGAAGTGGCAGACACCCGCCTGAGCCAGGGCATCGGCATCTTTTTTAAAGTCTCCCAGCCCGGCGGCATTTTCCGGGGCGATGACCAGTACGTTCTGCAAATCAAAAGGTGCCGGTAGCTGTTTGTTGTTATTGAGCAGGCCTTCCTGGGTCAGGCGCTGCAGGATCTGCTGATAGCGTTTGGCAATGTCACCTAAGGTGAAGCTGGAGTCGATATCTTCAATATTGACGGAGAAACCATATTGCGGATCAAATTTGGCTTTGACCTTGATCAGGACATTCAAGTCTCTGGACAGTTCAATGCCGCTTTCCCGTTCAAACCTTAACACGATTTTTTGTGCGGTGAATTTCCACAGGGTGCCTTTACAGCTGGCAATCACTTTATGGCTGTCTTCATCTTTCTCTGCCAGTTCCAGATAGTAATGCCCGCCTTTGATGCTGAGATTACGGATCTCGGCTTTGACCCATACCGCTTCATCGAAAGTCAGCTGGATGACTTCCTGTACGGTGGTCAGGTATTCACTGAGACTGAGTTGGGTTTCTGACATGAAAGAAAATACGGAATGCGGTCATTTGATCCTACAAAATAACAGCTTTCATTTCAAAGCATAGAATTGTTTGGAAAATCTGGAGCATTGCCATGTATGTCCACAATGTGCTGAAAGCCTCTCATCAAGATTTGACTATTTTGCGCTGAGGATAAACGGGTCAGACTCCAATTTTTATCCAGTAAGCTTATCAAGTGCTCTCATTTCGCATGTTCTTTATAGTACTGGTTTTTCCGTTTGGAATTGTGCTTCCAACTTTTGGAAAATTTATAGACATAAGTCGGGAAATCATCCCAAATATAGGGCAAACCACTACCACGGGCAACACGTATTTTGAGCGGATAGTCTTTATATTCAATGCAATGCATGAAATAAAAACTTCTTTCTTGTTGCGTACTGAACTTTTTAAAATAAACACTTCTCAGATTAGGATATTTTTTCCAAAAATAATCATGAGGATGTGCTTTGATAGACTGTTGGTACTGATATTTCAGTTTTTTCATGATTCCTCCTAGGTAACATTACCTAGAAGGGATCCTGTGCAAAGTAATTCATCATAGTTAATCTCTTTGTCTTTCTATAATTGAGTATTGATTTGATAACGTGTGTTACGTCCACCACCTTCTAATTTGACTATACATGCTTTTTCAAGCAAGTCAGATAAGTGGCGGGTAGCTGTTGCCTTACTGACTTTAGCAACCTTTTGATATTGTGAGGCACTAATGCCATGTTCAAAGCCATTTTCCCCGCCATCCAATAAACGGTTTAAAACCTTTCGTTGCCCTTCATGCAGGTCTAAACTAGAATATTTATGCCAAAACTGACTTTTAAATAAAGTTCGATTGATCCGCTTTAAGGTTGTTTCAAGGCTGTCATTCAAGGTATCTAAAAACCAGACCAGCCAATCTGTGATATTGGAATCATTTTTTTGGGTTTGCTCCAAGATGTCATAGTAACTTTTGCGTTTGTTTAATATCGCAGGAGATATGGCATACAAACGAATGCTCTGTTCATCCATTTGAGCCAGGGCAAGATCTGTCAGTGTACGTGTAATACGACCATTACCATCATCAAAAGGATGTAGCGTCACAAACCATAAATGAGTAATGCCTGCGCGTAAAAGGGGGTCAAGCAAGGAATCGGTCAGACTATGGTTAAACCACTCGATAAAGGCATTTAAGCGACTTTCTAGCCCCTCTCTAGGAGGAGCTTCAAAATGTACCGTAGGATAATCCAATCGACCTGAAACGACCTGCATAGGTTCTGAGCCTCTGAGTTGACCAATGCGTAAACGTTGCATTGTCCAATCCGGGTCATTGAAAAGCCAACGATGCCATTGCATGAGGCGTTCAACTGTGAGCGGTTGCTTCACATTGTTAAGCGCATCGAGCATGATATTCGCTAGACCTTCTGATCTGTCTGAGCTTGGATAAGGTTGTTCAAGAGTAACGCCCAAACGTCGAGCTAGAGATGATCGCAATGAAAAAACATTTAGAGTTTCATTTTCAATCGCTGATGAAGCAACTAGATTGGCAAGTAGAGTATCTAAAGTAAATTGTTCTTTCGCTAAATCATGCTGACTTTGCCCAAGAAGAATTCCTATTTTTTGATGTATTTGTCTAGTTTTAGGCAGGATGATTTCATCTTGCCATGTGAAGTTTGTCCAGTTTTCTGTTTGCCAAATCCATTCCTGCATCTTCAATCTATAACTCGAATCGTTCCAAGATGAGTTAAATATAGCATATATTCGGCTCACAATATGAGCTGAATATAATGTTTAATTAGCTCATCTATTTGTCAGAATTTGCATCAGCCGACTTATTTTAAAGTCGAATTGTTGGTGTCTTTGTGGTTATTTTAAATTTTCAGAAAATCTGAAACTTTTAAAGCCAAAATTTCGTGTTCGTCTTGTGATTCCACAATATCAACCATAAGATCATCAAGCTCAGTATCATCTTTAATTGAAACACCTTGAATATTTTCTGATCCTTACTTCAGGTATGATGATATTGCTATCACTACATTTAAAAATCATTATGAAACACTTAGGATTTGTAGGAAAAAGTACAGTACATATTGGATATACCCATGTTGAAATTATTAACAGCGCTCTTCGACTGTCCTTCAACGTGCCCTTAAAGAATAATCCAGAGGGAGTCTTTAGAAAAATCGTAGAAAACAACTATGATTTATTGATATCGACTTCAGCAGAAATCTCATTTGAATTAGATAGCGAAACGATTACAAAGGCTGAAAACTTAATTAAAGAGCAAGGTATTGAGTTAGAAGAATTTATTCAGAATACGCTGATTGAATTTATCAATCAGAACCAATTAGATACCACTAACTAATTACCATAGTTAGACAATAAAAAACCCCGACATATCGGGGTTTTTCGTGTTTGGCTGCTAGGTAGGCTGCTGTTCTACCTCACGTCCTGGTGCTTGAACTTATCATTATTGTTGTATGTTTCGGAACTTCCTGTTCCTGTATGACTTCATCATAAGCAAAAAACTACAGATCCCCTAGCCGCAAAATCCCTAAATGTTTGTGCGCCAGGGCGTACAAATCTGGCTAAAAGTTGTCCCGGTTTTATCCGCAGAAATTGGGGATAATTTTTGCCATGGACACCTGATAGAATCAGGAAAAGCCGCAAAAAAAGACTATTTTTTAAACAAATTGATTGGCAAGAACTATCAAAACCGCTCATAAAAAAGCCGACTTGTTTCAAAATCGGCTTTTTTATGGTTTTTAGATTTTTATGCTTTGAATAAATATCTGATATTTATATTAATATACAAATGTATTGCGTATAATATCCATTATGTTAAATAGCATAAAAAGGGACCTCAGATTTGGGTCCCTTTTATCTAAATTATTTGTATGCTTGGATAGATTTTAGAATCTCCTGTCTGGCTTCTTCTACATTGCCCCAACCATTAAATTTCATCCATTTACCTTTTTCCAAGTCTTTATAATGTTCAAAGAAATGTTTCATTTGATCTAATTGAAGCTGAGGGAGGTCGCTCAGATCTTCAACATTGTTATATAGAGGTGTGAGCTTAGAATGAGGTACAGCAATGATCTTTGCATCAATACCGGCTTCATCTTCCATATACATGACTCCGACAGGTCTGCTGCGAATTACTGATCCTACAGCAACCGCATGGGGAGCTATTACAAATACATCTAAGGGATCACCATCCTCGCTTAATGTTTGAGGAATATAACCGTAATTGTACGGATATGACATTGCTGTACTTAGAAAGCGATCAACCAATAAAGCATCATATTCTTTATTCACTTCATACTTGATGGGTTTAGCATTTGCCGGGATTTCGATGATGCTATTAAAGTCATCTGGTGGATTAGTACCTGCTTTAACATTTTTAAAACTCATTGTTTTACCTTCTAATATTTAGATTATTAATGATTAGTGAAAAATTGATAGGAAAGTATTCCTAGTACTGTAAAGATTAATGAACCTATTACATGGATGGCTATTGTTGAGATAGCATATTCAAACTTTGAAGCTTGTAGCAACGCAACAATTTCAACTGAAAATGTTGAAAAGGTCGTTAAAGCACCGCAGAAGCCTGTCACAACGAATAACTTATAATTAGGGCTTATTGAGCTATTTGAAAAAAATGATACAGCTAATCCAATAATAAAAGCACCGATTAAGTTAACAATCACTGTCCCGAAAGGAATATTTTCAAATACGCTATTAAATCTTAGACTTATGCCCCAACGAAGCCAGGCACCGATTACAGAACCGAGAGCAATTGATAAAAGAGAAAGATACATGTCTGCTCCTAGTTATGAGCAGCAAAAGATATATAAATAAAGAACTTTATGACGGGAAAACATAGCGTAGCTCCATTTTGTAAAAGCAGAGCACGCGACTACGTACCCTGCTTGAGGGAAACGTAGGTATCATCAGCCAGAATTGGCGGTTTGTGTAAGGAGGATAGCCATCTCCTTTGAGTACTATTATTTAAAAATTGATTAGCTAATTCAACAACCTTCTATTATTAAAATACGTAAGTTTGATACTTTTTATCTTTAGTTTAGTAAAACTTGAAACTTTTCATTTTTTCTATAATCTTTTTGGAAAGGGTGTCCAGCTAAGCTGAGGCAGGTGTTTGTTGTAGTCGGGCCGCTACAATATTGATAAAGAGCACCTGTATGTTTAATTTCAAGATTTTTAATAAAGTCTCTACGGAAGTATTGACGATCAAAAATGATCTCCAGCTTAATGCTGAGCTGCAATTAATTAATAAATATAAAACGGCTATTTCTGAAGATTATAAACAGGCTATTGTTTTGATCTTTAAAGAACGCGGCTACACACGTTTGGAAATAGGTCAATTACTTGGGGAGCTAAAAGCTTCATAAAATACAGATTAAACAAAGCTTGGATATACATCCAGGCTTTATAAAAAAGTACCTAGCTGTTACCCTTGTCCTGATTTTTTTACTCTAAAAAGTTTCTTCATCTTATGACACCTACGCCACCTTAAGTTTATTTACCTTCTTAAATCTGTAAATAACTCATCACTGTCTAGCTAGTGATGTGGTGTAGTCGCTTGTGTGTTGTATATATCACATCACTAGCCTATCTGAAAAATTAAAAAACAGGCTATGTTTATGTTATCTAATGTCCGAGAACAGTGGTTCTCTAACATCCGTGGGGATGTACTTGCCGGATTAGTCGTCGGTCTTGCACTCATCCCTGAAGCCATCGCATTTTCAATTATTGCAGGTGTAGATCCTAAAGTTGGTCTATACGCATCCTTCTGTATTGCCGTCGTGATTTCTTTCGTAGGTGGTCGTCCTGCCATGATTTCAGCAGCCACTGGCGCAATGGCGCTGCTTATGGTCACATTGGTCAAAGAGCATGGGCTTGAATATCTGCTGGCAGCAACAATTTTGACAGGCGTGATTCAAATATTGGCAGGCTATTTAAAGCTCGCCAAGTTAATGCGGTTTGTATCTAAATCTGTGGTTATTGGATTCGTAAATGCGTTAGCGATCTTAATTTTCATGGCTCAATTGCCTGAACTGATTAATGTGACCTGGCATGTATATGCTTTTGTTGCTTTAGGTTTAGCAATTATTTATCTATTCCCTCTGGTTCCCAAATTAGGAAAATTACTCCCTTCTCCACTAGTCTGCATCATTGCAATCACATTATTGGCAATCGCTTTAGGAATTGATGTACGGACCGTGGGCGATATGGGGTCTTTACCTGACACACTTCCAATGTTCTTGATTCCAGATATTCCTTTGAATATTGAAACATTGATGATTATTTTGCCTTATTCAGTCGCACTGGCGGCTGTAGGTTTACTTGAATCGATGATGACAGCAACTATCGTGGATGAAATGACTGATACGCCAAGTGATAAATATCAGGAATGTAAGGGACAAGGGATTGCGAATATTGCTTCTGGCTTTATGGGTGGCATGGCCGGTTGTGCAATGATTGGTCAATCTATGATTAACGTAAAATCAGGTGGCCTTACACGCTTATCAACATTCTCTGCGGGCATTTTTCTTCTTATTCTGGTTGTATTTATCAGTGACTGGCTCAAAGTGATTCCAATGGCTGCATTGGTAGCGGTAATGATAATGGTCTCTATCAGTACCTTTGAATGGAGTTCTGTCACTCAGTTAAAAGATAATCCTAAGAGCAGTAATTTCGTCATGATTGCGACGGTGATTGTAGTTGTTGCTACGCATAACCTGGCTTTGGGTGTGTTAACAGGCGTATTACTTTCAGCCTTGTTCCTGGCGAATAAACTTGAAAATGATATCCAGGTGACAGCATCTTTTGAAGGAATGGCCCGTTTATATGAGTTGAGAGGTCAGATCTTCTTTAGTTCTTCTGAAAAATTCATGCAAGGTTTTGACTTTAAAGAGGATGTAAAGGATGTGATTATTGATTTGACCCATTCTCACATTTGGGATGTAACATCAGTCGCCATGCTTGATTCTGTTGTAAATAAATTTCAAAAGAATGGTGTGAATGTCACTGTGCGTGGCTTAAATGAAGCCAGCTCTATCATGATTGATAAGTATGGAACACATGCCAGAATCTAAGCGCAGGAGATTTTACGTTTATGTAGAATCTCTAAAATTAACACAATACACCTTATACGAAGTCAAAAAAATATATCTATATGATAATTAATGAAATTGTAAAACCTATTCATAATGAACATTATGTAAAATGGAGATGATAGAAGTGTACTCACTAGTACACTTCTATCATAAAAAAGAGAGCTGCCAGCTCTCTTTTTTATGTTTTATTCAAAATGAAGTTGATATTTATCCGTCGTAATCTTGATCTTGAGGTTCTTATATTTTCGTTTTGTGGCACTCAGGGCTGAATCTGTCACTTCTGCATGAAATTTAGGGTCATTCATTAGATCATGAAATAGTTTATATCCAATCAATAACTTACTGGATTTTTTCTTTTCCTTTAGATCATTTTCAATCAACTGATCCAATTCTTTTACAGAAAAACTATGCATATTACCCTCTATAGTATCTTTCTGATAAAACACCATACAGACTTAGTAAGAGAATTTAAAGCTTATTAGATAATTGCTCTGTACACGACAAATTTCACAGAACCCTTATCCTATCAGGATTCTGCTTTCTTAAAATTGCCAAAATTTCCTTAAACTCTTCTTTTTTCCCAAAACCAATTAAACGCTGAATCGCCATTTGAACA
>NZ_VOXR01000114.1:0-1626 GCF_013420645.1 Acinetobacter sp. C15 | reverse complement strand
TTAGGGCGGCAGAGGGGGCTGGAACGCTGAGTGCGCCCATGCCGCATTGCGAAGCAAAAGATAATCGGATAAAATGTAGCAATTCATATTCGTAAGCGTGGAGTAATCAGATGGGAAATTCCAAGTCAGCAGACAAGTAAGCCGCAACAACCAGTATTGTTGTTGCGGCGCTCTGTAAGGCTAGTCTCATCTGATTGCTGACGAGCAGACGTCGCCCGGTATTCCTTAATCGAGGGTTGATTCGTCATGACCACCACACGCCCCGCGTGGGCCTATACGCTGCCGGCAGCACTGCTGCTGATGGCTCCTTTCGACATCCTCGCTTCACTGGCGATGGATATTTATCTCCCTGTCGTTCCAGCGATGCCCGGCATCCTGAACACGACGCCCGCTATGATCCAACTCACGTTGAGCCTCTATATGGTGATGCTCGGCGTGGGCCAGGTGATTTTTGGTCCGCTCTCAGACAGAATCGGGCGACGGCCAATTCTACTTGCGGGCGCAACGGCTTTCGTCATTGCGTCTCTGGGAGCAGCTTGGTCTTCAACTGCACCGGCCTTTGTCGCTTTCCGTCTACTTCAAGCAGTGGGCGCGTCGGCCATGCTGGTGGCGACGTTCGCGACGGTTCGCGACGTTTATGCCAACCGTCCTGAGGGTGTCGTCATCTACGGCCTTTTCAGTTCGATGCTGGCGTTCGTGCCTGCGCTCGGCCCTATCGCCGGAGTATTGATCGGCGAGTTCTTGGGATGGCAGGCGATATTCATTACTTTGGCTATACTGGCGATGCTCGCACTCCTAAATGCGGGTTTCAGGTGGCACGAAACCCGCCCTCTGGATCAAGTCAAGACGCGCCGATCTGTCTTGCCGATCTTCGCGAGTCCGGCTTTTTGGGTTTACACTGTCGGCTTTAGCGCCGGTATGGGCACCTACTTCGTCTTCTTCTCGACGGCTCCCCGTGTGCTCATAGGCCAAGCGGAATATTCCGAGATCGGATTCAGCTTTGCCTTCGCCACTGTCGCGCTTGTAATGATCGTGACAACCCGTTTCGCGAAGTCCTTTGTCGCCAGATGGGGCATCGCAGGATGCGTGGCGCGTGGGATGGCGTTGCTTGTTTGCGGAGCGGTCCTGTTGGGGATCGGCGAACTTTACGGCTCGCCGTCATTCCTGACCTTCATCCTACCGATGTGGGTTGTCGCGGTCGGTATTGTCTTCACGGTGTCCGTTACCGCGAACGGCGCTTTGGCAGAGTTCGACGACATCGCGGGATCAGCGGTCGCGTTCTACTTCTGCGTTCAAAGCCTGATAGTCAGCATTGTCGGGACATTGGCGGTGGCACTTTTAAACGGTGACACAGCGTGGCCCGTGATCTGTTACGCCACGGCGATGGCGGTACTGGTTTCGTTGGGGCTGGTGCTCCTTCGGCTCCGTGGGGCTGCCACCGAGAAGTCGCCAGTCGTCTAACCGACGACTGGTAGCAGGCCCGCTCCGATGCGGCGCACTAACCATCGAAACCTCGTGAATGTCGGTATCCTGTCTGGCAGGATACCGCTCATTTCCCTTGTTCAGTTCATCGCCGTCGCCGAGCATCTGAATTTTCGGCATGCGGCCAAGGCACTTGGTATCAGC
>NZ_VOXR01000113.1:0-1678 GCF_013420645.1 Acinetobacter sp. C15 | reverse complement strand
ATAGAAGCAGAACTCAGGAAAAAGACCGATGGTACAGCAGAACAGCGCCGCGAATACCGACAACAGCATAGTCAACCGGTGATGCAACAACTGTATGAATGGCTCAACCAACATCAACTGACTGTGCCATCGAGTTCTCCAACCGCCAAGGCGATCAATTACACTCTGAAGCGTTGGCCAGCTTTAAGCCGCTATCTGGATGATGGCAATCTACCGATTTGCAATAACTGGGTGGAAGTGCGACACGAAGTCGCTTAATGAAGTTGTTCCCCCTGCGGGAACCACCCGTGTCACCGGGTGAATCTAGAAGGCTGAATAAAGAGCGCCTTCGACAATGTAACGAGGCACCGCAAGGTGCGGGGTATCAATCGTGAGAGACGTACCCTTCTGGCAGCCATAGCCGGACAAGGGCTAGATAATCGGTATGGTGAACACATGTGAATCTGCGTAACGATCGTTAAGTTGAACGAGCGGAAATGGCTGATACGCTCGAACCAAAACGGTAATGGAGGTGGGAATTGCGTCTTTCGACTACGCATTCGTGACCCATACGCCTCCCGGTCGATAGCAGGCACCTAAGCCGATGTACTTCAGTAAGCGGAACGTGGAAATCCCGTATTACTCCCATTGGGAAAGCAGTTTGCAAAAACTGCCCATGGTGATGCGGGCGAAGGAACGAGGAAAAAGCGAATGCCAGTCTGTAATGGGTTGGATAGAGGTTGAAACATTACCCCACGCGAAAGCGGGCTGACGTCCTTATGGTCTCTCATCACAAGAGAGTGTGTAGAACCCTTTTAATGGAGGGAGAGCAAATGAATGCAGCAGTATCAGCGTGTGCACCTTCCAGCACATCGTGGGACAGCATCGATTGGATTGCTGTACAGCGTCATGTCAGAGGGCTGCAAGCGCGTATTGTGAAGGCGGTACAAGACGGCAGGCATAACAAGGCGAAAGCTTTGCAATGGCTGCTGACTCACTCGTTTAGTGGCAAAGCATTGGCCGTCAAACGAGTGTCTGAAAACAAAGGCAAAAACACGGCTGGGGTCGACAAGGTGACTTGGAATACACCCAAGGCCAAGACCGGTGCGATGATGTCGTTGAAGAGGCGAGGTTACACGCCCCTTCCGCTTCGGAGAGTCCTTATTCCGAAGAAAAATGGCAAGATGAGACCTCTCGGGATACCCACGATGAAATGCCGGGCCATGCAGGCGCTCCATCTGCTGGCTTTGGAACCCATCGCGGAGACCATCGCTGATCGGAACTCTTATGGATTCAGACCACAACGCTCAACCGCGGATGCTGCAGCACAGTGCTTTGGTGTGCTGTCAAGAAAAGTAAGTGCGGAGTGGGTGCTAGAGGGTGACATTCAAGGCTGTTTCGACAATATCAGCCATGACTGGATGATCGCCAACCTCCCAATGGACAAGGTGATTCTACGGAAATGGCTCAAAGCCGGTTACGTCTACCAAAGCAAGCTGTTTCCCAGTCTTTCCGGAACACCGCAAGGAGGTATTATCTCCCCGGTGTTGGCCAACATGACCTTGGACGGACTGGAAACGATGCTGGCGAAGAGGTTCCCTAACGCCAAATGGACAGGCAAAAAGCTGCAACTGGTACGGTATGCGGATGATTTCATCATCACGGGGTATTCTAAAGAGTGGCTCGAAAATGAAGTTCG
>NZ_VOXR01000112.1:0-1638 GCF_013420645.1 Acinetobacter sp. C15 | reverse complement strand
TACCTGCACGACGCTCTTCGGATAATCTCACAAAAGTTCGTGAGTATCTCAAGTCCTATTCTCGTCTAGATCAGGCGGTAGGAGAGATAGATGAGATCGAAGCACAACGAGCTGAAAAGTCCAATTATGAGTTGTTCCAAGAGGACGGAGTGGAAGAGCATACTAGGCCCTCTTATTTTCAGGCAGCAGATGATTCTGACACAGAATCTGAACCAGAAATTGAAGACAATCAAGGCTTGTATGTACCAGATCCGGAAGCTGAGCAAGTTGAAGGCTTTATACAGGGGCCTTTAGATGACTATGCAGATGAGGACGTGGATGTTGTATTCACTTCGGACTGGAAACAGCCTGAGCTTGAATCCGACGAGCATGGAAAGACCTTACGGTTGACATTGCCAGAGGGTTTAAGTGGAGAGCAGAAATCCCAGTGGCTTTTGACGATTAAAGCAGTCGTTCAAAGTGCCAAACACTGGAATCTGGCAGAGTGCACATTTGAAGCATCGGGAGAAGGGGTCATCATAAAAAAGCGCCAGATAACTCCGGATGTATATAAGGTCACTCCAGTGATGAACACACATCCGTCCCAATCAGAAGCCGTATCAGATGTTTGGTCTCTCTCAAAGACATCCATGACTTTCCAACCCAAGAAAGCAAGTCTTCAGCCTCTCACCATATCCTTGGATGAATTGTTCTCATCTAGAGGAGAATTCATCTCTGTCGGAGGTAACGGACGAATGTCTCATAAAGAGGCCATCCTGCTCGGTCTGAGGTACAAAAAGTTGTACAATCAGGCGAGAGTCAAATATTCTCTGTAGACTATGAAAAAAAGTAACAGATCTCACAATCTAAGTGTTATCCCAATCCATTCATCATGAGTTCTTTAAAGAAGATTCTCGGTCTGAAGGGGAAAGGTAAGAAATCTAAGAAATTAGGGATCGCACCACCCCCTTATGAAGAGGACACTAACATGGAGTATGCTCCGAGCGCTCCAATTGACAAATCCTATTTTGGAGTTGACGAGATGGACACTCATGATCCGCATCAATTAAGATATGAGAAATTCTTCTTTACAGTGAAAATGACGGTTAGATCTAATCGTCCGTTCAGAACATACTCAGATGTGGCAGCCGCTGTATCCCATTGGGATCACATGTACATCGGAATGGCAGGGAAACGTCCCTTCTACAAGATCTTGGCTTTTTTGGGTTCTTCTAATCTAAAGGCCACTCCAGCGGTATTGGCAGATCAAGGTCAACCAGAGTATCACGCTCACTGTGAAGGCAGGGCTTATTTGCCACACAAAATGGGGAAGACCCCTCCCATGCTCAATGTACCAGAGCACTTCAGAAGACCATTCAATATAGGTCTTTACAAGGGAACGGTTGAGCTCACAATGACCATCTACGATGATGAGTCACTGGAAGCAGCTCCTATGATCTGGGATCATTTCAATTCTTCCAAATTTTCTAATTTCAGAGAGATGGCCTTAATGTTTGGCCTGATTGTCGAGAAAAAGGCATCTGGAGCTTGGGTCCTGGATTCTGTCAGCCACTTCAAATGAGCTAGTCTAGCTTCCAGCTTCTGAACAATCCCCGGTTTACTCAGTCTCTCCTAATTCCAGCCTTTCGAACAACTAAT
>NZ_VOXR01000111.1:0-1659 GCF_013420645.1 Acinetobacter sp. C15 | reverse complement strand
CTTTGAGCATGATATCACAAGTTGATTTGGTTCAAACATGAAGAATCTGTTGTGCAGGATTTGAGTTACTTTCCAAGTCGGTTCATCTCTATGTCTGTATAAATCTGTCTTTTCTTGGTGTGCTTTAATTTAATGCAAAGACAAATACCAACTCGGAGAACCAAGAATAGTCCAATGATCAACCCTATGATAAAGAAAAAAGAGGCAATAGAGTTCTTCCAACTACTGAACCAACCTTCTACAAGCTCGATTGGATTTTTGGATAGCCCAGTATCACCAAAAA
Source organism: Acinetobacter sp. C15 (assembly GCF_013420645.1). Taxonomy (NCBI): domain Bacteria; kingdom Pseudomonadati; phylum Pseudomonadota; class Gammaproteobacteria; order Moraxellales; family Moraxellaceae; genus Acinetobacter; species Acinetobacter sp. C15. The sequence goes on along the minus strand of NZ_VOXR01000111.1, from coordinate 1,376 downwards.
ATAAAGTCTCATCATCAGGAAGCTGCGAAGCAGCGTCTTGAATGTGAGGATGTTCAAACACCTGAGCCTTTGAGCTAAGATGAAGATCGGAGTCCAACATACCATGTCCAATCATATATAAAGGAAACTTATATCCTGAACTGGTCCTCAGAACTCCATTGGGTCCAATTTCCACGCCTTCATATGGAGCCCAGTCATCCCACAGTTCCCTTTCTGTGGTAGTTCCACTGATCCTTCCGACCATTCTTGAGAGGATTGGAGCAGCAATATCGACTCTGATGTATCTGGTCTCAAAGTATTTTAGGGTACCATTGATTATGGTAAAGACAGGACCGGTTCCTGGGTTTTTAGGAGCAAGATAGCTGAGATCCACTGGAGAGATGGGAAGACCCGCTCTGATTTTGCTCCAGGTTTCTTGGCAGAGGGAATAATCCAAGATCCTCTCAACGTCCTGAATGAGACTTACATCCACTGAGGTCTGAGATGGAGCAGAGATACTTGACCCTTCTGGGCATTCAGGGAATCTGGCTGCAGCAAAGAGATCCTTATCAGCCATCTTGAACCAGACACCTGATGGGAGTCTGACTCCCCAATGCTTGCAGTACTGCATTTTGCAGGCCTTGTCTCCAGTTTCATAAGCAAAGTAGTTACTTCTGAACCCTGTGCCCTCCTTTCCTAGGGATGATAGCTCTCCGTCCTCTGAGAAGAAGGTGATGTCCATGGAAATGAGGTTAGAATCACATAGCCCTTCGACCTTATAGTCGGAATGCCAGGTTGTGGAGTTATGGACAGTGGGGCATATGTCATTGCTGCATTTTCCGTTGATGAACTGTGAATCAACCCATTCTCCTGTGTATTCATCAACAAGCACATGGTGAGGAGTCACCTGGACAATCGCTGCTTCAGCATCCGTCACAGTTGCATATCCACAACTTTGAGGAGGGAAGCCTGGATTCAGCCAAGTTCCTTGTTTCGTTTGTTCAATGCTTTCCTTGCATTGTTCTACAGATGGAGTGAAGGATCGGATGGAATGTGTTATATACTTCGGTCCGTACCAGCGGAAATCACAAGTAGTGACCCATTTGGAAGCATGACACATCCAACCGTCTGCTTGAATAGCCTTGTGACTCTTGGGCATTTTGGCTTGTAAGGCTGTGCCTATTAAGTCATTATGCCAATTTAAATCTGAGCTTGACGGGCAATAATGGTAATTGGAAGGAACATTTTTCCAGTTTCCTTTTTGGTTGTGTGGAAAAACTATGGTGAACTTGCAATTCACCCCGATGAATAAAAAAGCTAAGTACAAAAGGCACTTCATGGTGTCAAGGAAACAGATCGATCTCTGTTAGTTTTTTTCATAGGGATAGAAAAGACAG
>NZ_VOXR01000110.1:0-1783 GCF_013420645.1 Acinetobacter sp. C15 | reverse complement strand
TTCTTTGTTCTTCAATGTATTTTTTCACTACATCCAAACTTGCGCCACCACAGGATACAGCGCAGTAACTAGGCGACCAAAAGTGATTGCCCCATAGTTTTTCCTTAACTTCATCCCAAAATGAACGCCTTAAAACATAAGAACTTTTCCCTTTCAGTTTTCCAACTAGGTTGGAAACTGAGTGCTTTGGATGAACACTTACAAGCAGGTGGATGTGATCATCTTCACCATTAAACTCAATAAGCTCACAATCCATTTGCAAACAGGTTTCTTCCATAATCTCTTTTAGGGAGGAAAGCATGTCTTTTGTTAATACATCTCTTCTGTATTTCGTAACAAATACTAAATGAACAATGTTTTTATAAATGCATGATCTACCTGTTCTCCACTCGTACATCTTATCCTCATACTAGATTTACTTTAACCTTATTTTAAGCTAAAATAACCTCAACACCTAGAGGTTTTTCAATTGCTAACAGGCATCCAATTAAGAGCATACCCAACACAACATCAAAAGCTGATTTTAAGTCAGTGGATGGGTTGTGCTCGTTTCGTTTGGAATGCCAAATGCGATGAGGATAAATACTTTCGAGGATTTGCCCGTAAGTTTGCAACTTTTGATCACTATTATGAAACCCAAGATCAAAAATACGCTCACTTTAAATCAGATGAGATTAGTTCATGGCTTGCAAACTGCCCTAGTACAATACAAAAGAACTCAACCGTTAATTGGTACAACACACTCAAAAAATCTATTAAAGGTTTATGTGGGCGACCAAAACGTAAAAAGAAGACAGATAAAGGTTCGATTCATTTAACCTCTGATTTATTCGAGTTTCGCACGGAAAGAAATAAGCGCAAGCTATATATCGGTGGTAAAAAATTTAATATAGGCTCATTAAGTTTTAAGGCTCATGCTAACTTTAAAGAACCGAAATCCCTTTATATTCGCAAAGAGCGTGGTCAATATTTCGTTTCTTTCTGCTATGAAGATGGTGTTGAGATTCAAGAGTTTGACGGTAAGAAATTCGATGCTAAAAAATACGCCAAAAGACAGTTAGATCATTTGCAGGGCATGGACGAAGAACAACTACAAAAAATAGTGGTTGGTATAGATCGTGGTGTCACCATTCCTGTTCATGCAGGCTATGAAGAATTTGATTTCTCTAAAGAACAAAAGAATCATTTAACAAAAGCAGATCGCTACATTAAGCGACTGCAAAGAAAACTCGCTCGACAAGTAAAAGGCTCAAACCGAAGAGCTAAGACTAAACATCGAATTGCGGTGCATCACTCTAAGAAAGCCAATATTCGCAAGGACTTTGCTCATAAGACAAGTCATAGCCTAGTTAATGGTTTAGCTAAGGTATTTATCTTTGAAAAATTAAATACCAAGAGCATGACTAAAAAGCCTTTACCAAAGATCGATGAATCAGGTCGATTTATTCCTAATAAGGCTAAAGCCAAAGCAGGCTTAAACAAATCTATCCTGAACGTGGGTTGGCATAGAATTGCATCATTCCTAGCTTACAAAGCAGTTAAGCTAGGTAAAGCGGTATTTACCATCAATGCTTCTTATACAAGTCAAGAGTGCGCTTTATGCGGTCACACTCACCCCGACAATCGCAAAAGCCAAGACAAGTTTAAATGCGTGAGTTGTGGACACATTGACAATGCAGATCACAATGCATCAGTTGTTATTAAGAACAGGGCGATTAATTTAATTTTAGACAGTGGAACGCTGTTGGATGACAATCATTTGTCATCTAGTGGGCGCAGAGGT
>NZ_VOXR01000011.1:0-86335 GCF_013420645.1 Acinetobacter sp. C15 | reverse complement strand
AGATTATGCAACGAGTTGGCTGTGGCATTACAACTATGAAAGACCACACCAAGCAAACAAAGGAAGGCCACCTCTAATGGCTGCTTAACCTCTACTTTTAACTTCGGTTATTTATGGGAGGATTACCGCCTCTTACAGTATGTGCCTCAGATGTGCATACGACTAGCCCCTAACCATGGGGCTTTTTAATGTCTATATGATTTTGAAGTCGTATTAAAATTTAACCGAAAAATGCAATGATACTCTGAATCACCACAGCATTCACAATATCAATAAAAAATGCACCACACAGCGGTACGATTAAAAAGGCTTTGTGCGATGGACCATAGCTATTGGTAACTGCCTGAATATTGGCAATCGCAGTCGGGGTTGCTCCCATACCAAAACCACAATGCCCTGCTACCAATACGGCTGCATCGTAATTTTTTCCCATAATCCTAAAGGTCACAATTGCGGTAAATAAAATCAGTACCGCTGTCTGCGCAAACAAAATGGTAATGAGCGGGCCTGCCAAATCGGCCAGTAACCAGAGTTGCAGTGACAGTAAAGCCATAGATAAATACAGGGATAATGACGCATTTCCGAATACATCAATGGCACGGTCGAAAATATCGACTTTCAGTACATGCTCTAGGAAGTTACGTACAATCACTCCTGTCCCTAAAGCCCAGACAAAGGTCGGTAGTTCAAACCATCTTCCCTGACTGATCTCTGTCATTTCATTCGCAACAAATATACATAGTGCAAACATCCCCAAAGTCGACACTGCATTACTGGCTGTAATCAACCGGGTTTTCTTTGGATATTCGAAGGGTGCGGTGTTGATGCTAGTATCGAGTTGTTGTTCATTGGTCTCTTGCGCTACTGTCTCTGCCAACTGATTTCGTTTAATCAAGAATTTGGCAACCGGACCACCCACAAGCCCACCAATAACCAAACCAAAAGTAGCACTTGCCATTCCGAGGACAATTGCCCCCTGTATTCCATATTGAGTTTCAAGCACTTCACCCCAAGCACCGGCAGTACCATGTCCACCCGTTAAGGTAACAGAACCGACAATCAGACCAATCAATGGATCAAGCCCAAGTGCTGTGGCTAAACTCATGCCAACCGCATTTTGTACAACTACAAATAGAATGACACAGACCAGAAAGATCAGCAGTGATTTCCCACCTTCTTTGAGCTTGGTAAAGTCTGCACTTAAACCAACAGAGGTAAAGAACATCAGCATCAGAATGGTTTGAATTTCTGAGTCAAATGTGGCACTGATATTAAAAAATTTATAGAGAATAAAAGCTGTAATCGCTGCGATTAGACCGCCGATTACAGGCTCAGGTAAGTTATAGTTTCTAAAGAAGCTAATTTTACTAACAAGATACCGCCCAATAAAAAGAAAAAATACTGCAATCACCAAGGTGCCAAAGGCATCGATTTCATAATTCATAACATTCCCTATTAGCTTTATTTTCATACAGTTTTAGGAAAACAGTATGAAAAATCAATTTTAGAAATGTTATGCAAGTTATTGTTTCTAGTAATTGTTTAATTTATGTCCTAAATAGATTCAATTAATACGATGGAATATCATAAACCCAATTGTGTGCTTGCTGGTCTGTCGTACTTTCACAAACATAATAATCATGATCCCAAGCATCTTGATGGAAAATTTCCTTTTTGGTATAGGTGACATTTTTACCTTCTTCGACACAGATAAAGCTGTCACCTTGGTCTTTGACTTGGGTTCCATTGAGGAAACCACCAATACAGAGGAAGCGGGATTTTTTTGCCATGTATTTACTTCAACTTTTCATTTATTTAAATATACGTGGATTGAACGATCGAATGAGCCAACTGTAAAGTTTAAGTTATAAAGTGCGGAGATTACATCCAAATAGCAAACTCAAAATCTAGTTAAAAAATGCAGCATCCAATTTTGCTATCGCTGCTTTGAGTAATTTAATGTTCATATAGACATAGTTTTTTTTGACATTATATATGACTTTCATAGGTGGAACATTTTCATATTCAAATTCTTGTAGATTTGGAAAAGTGTGTTTTAATGTTTTCCAATACTCAACATCATTGTATGTAATATCAATCAGACCAAGGAATTTTTGATCTGATTGATTAAAATTGTGTTCAATGCCAATGATTTGGTTTTGAAAGTACCAAAATATACCTATTTTCATAAATGAATTAATAGATCCAACTCACTTAAACAATCATTAATAAAATCATTTAAATCCTTATTATCTTTGATTGATAATAATTTAAAGGCATCGCCCGAAAAGCCTCTTAAATCACCTATAGCTTTACTAACCCATCCGTTAGGAATCTTTTTCCAATATTTAGGCTCTCCCCATGTCGGATTAAGTTTTAATATATCTTCCAATTTAGTGAAACTTTCTTCAGATAAAGCAATTCCATAGTGAAAATAATCTGTTGCAGCTACAAATATAAAATTAATGTCTGGCCTTTTCTTACTTTTCAATACACAGCCTATAACATCCCTTTCTGCAGCAGGATTTGAATTACTAATTTGCTTAAACCACTTTTTACAATTATTAGCTGTGTAGTGGATACTCTTAAATTCTGATGATTTTTCAAAATTTCCCGTTTCTAAAAATTTGCTTTCAACATATTCAAATAATTTAAAAAGCAATTCGCCACGATATGCGCTACTATTAAATTGAGTAGATAGCTTTCTGATTGCTTCTAATTCAACAGGTGTTATATCAACTAACATCTTTTTCAATTCCTTATTTACTGTTATCAATTCGCCAGTCAAAATTTTTAACAAATTTAAATATTGTCTAATTGCAGACTCTATATTAGGAGTTTCTTTAACCAAATATAAAATATGATTTTCAAGCCATTTTGTTATATCTTCTTTATAACTCAAACATTGTAAATCTATAGAATTTATTTCATTGTTAGTTATTAAAAAGTATTTATCATCCTTATTTATTATTTTACCTAAAGATGATTGAGAAGGTTTATTGCCTTGTAAAGTAAGATATATGATTGAAGGTGCTTTTTTCTTCTCAATACAATAATCATAGTATCTATTTAACTGTTTACTTTGATCCCCTGCATAAATCTTATTTTCTATTATTATCGCCTTATTTTTATTCTCTAACAACAAATCAATTTGACCTTGCGCACACCTAAATTCCCTTTTAATAGAAAAGAAATTATCTATCTCAAAATCCAACTTAAAATAACTAATGAAACTTTTTAAAAATAAATCCTTTTGCCCGTGTGTTCCGTTTGGATCTAATAATTCTTTAAGAATAGGTGTATGTGTAAATACTTCACTACTCCCAACACCTGATAACATCAATAAATTAAAAAAATCCCCATGAGCTTTATTTTTATTAATAATTTCTACAGTCTGCTTTATTAACTTATCAATGTATTCTTGCATTTAAATACTCAAAAAATAAGGGCTGATTACTCAGCCCTTATCTTATACCGCTTATTGCTTAATTATCAATTAATTAAGACAATTGAGCAGCAGCAATTTTCTTCGTATCTACATTTTCAGCAGCATCTGTGTATTCAGACATTTGATCAAAGTTCAAGTACTTGTAAATGTCAGCAGACATGCTGTCGATTTGAGAAGCGTATTGTTGATACTCTTCTGGAGTTGGTAATTTACCAAGAACCGCAGCAACAGATGCAAGCTCAGCAGAAGCCAAGTATACATTCGCGCCTTGACCTAAACGGTTCGGGAAGTTACGTGTAGATGTAGACACTACAGTCGTGTTCGGAGCAACACGTGCTTGGTTACCCATACATAATGAACAACCTGGCATTTCAGTACGCGCGCCAGCTTTACCATAAATGTTGAAGAAACCTTCTTCCATTAACTGGTGTTCGTCCATACGCGTTGGAGGAGCCAACCATAGACGAGTAGATAAAGAACCACCAGGAACTTTGTCTAGAAGTTTACCAGCTGCACGGAAGTGACCGATGTTCGTCATACAAGAACCGATGAATACTTCATCAATCTTGTCGCCTTGAACGTCAGAAAGCAGTTTCGCATCATCTGGATCGTTCGGGCAGCACAGGATAGGTTCGTTGATGTCAGCAAGGTCAATTTCATACACTTTAGTGTATTCAGCATCAGCATCAGCTTTAAGCAGTGATGGATTCGCTAACCATTTTTCCATGTTCTCAACACGGCGCGCCATAGTACGAGCATCGCCATAACCTTGTGAAATCATCCACTTCAGCATGGTGATGTTAGAACGTAGGTATTCAGCAACTTTCTCTTCAGACAGTGTGATCGCACAACCTGCAGCAGAACGTTCAGCAGAAGCATCAGACAATTCGAATGCTTGCTCAACAGTTAAGTCAGTTTCCATTTCTGTTAAGTCGATCTCTAAGATACGACCAGAGAAGATGTTTTTCTTACCTTTCTTCTCTACAGTCAGGTCACCTTCTTTAATTGCGTAGTAAGGAATTGCGTGTACCAGGTCACGTAGAGTGATACCAGGCTGCATTTTACCTTTGAACTTCACAAGTACAGATTCAGGCATATCCAGTGGCATAACACCAGTCGCAGCAGCGAACGCTACCAGACCAGAACCTGCCGGGAATGAAATACCAATTGGGAAACGAGTATGCGAGTCACCACCAGTACCAACTGTATCTGGAAGAAGCATACGGTTTAACCAAGAGTGGATAATACCGTCGCCTGGACGTAAAGATACACCACCACGGTTCATGATGAAGTCAGGTAGTGTGTGTTGCATTTGCACGTCAACTGGTTTTGGATACGCAGCTGTGTGACAGAAAGATTGCATTACCAGGTCAGCAGAGAAGCCCAAGCACGCCAGGTCTTTTAACTCGTCACGAGTCATAGGACCAGTTGTATCTTGAGAACCAACAGTTGTCATCTTAGGTTCGCAGTAAGTACCAGGGCGAACGCCTTGACCTTCTGGAAGACCACATGCACGACCAACCATCTTCTGCGCTAAAGTGAAGCCTTTGCCAGAGTCAGCAGGTTGTACTGGAGTACGGAATAAAGAAGATGGCTCAAGACCTAAAGCTTCACGTGCTTTACCAGTTAAACCACGACCAATGATCAGGTTAATACGGCCACCGGCACGTACTTCATCTAGAAGCACTGGAGTTTTCAGTTCAGATTCAGCAATTTGTTCGCCGTTTTTGAACGCAGTTACTTTTGCAGCAGCGTGATCGATTTTCAGTGTGATTTCATCACCCATGTTCATGTTAGAAACATCGATCTCAACTGGTAATGCACCCGCATCTTCCATGGTGTTGAAGAAAATCGGAGCAATCTTACCGCCTAAGCAGTAACCGCCATCTTTTTTGTTTGGAATGTGTGGAAGTTCGTCACCGAAGAACCAAAGCACAGAGTTCGTTGCAGATTTACGAGAAGAACCTGTACCAACAACGTCACCAACGTAAGCAACCTGGTTGCCTTTCGCGATCAGTTCTTTAATTTGGTTTAATGGACCAACTTCACCAGGAACTTCTGGGTTGATACCATCACGAACGTTTTTCAGCATTGCATTTGCGTGCAATGGAATGTCTGGACGGCTCCACGCGTCTTGTGCAGGTGACAAGTCGTCAGTATTCGTTTCGCCTGTTACTTTGAAAACAGTCAGTTTGATTTCTTCTGGAACGTCTGGACGGCTAGTGAACCATTCAGCTTCAGCCCATGATTGAAGTACTGCTTTCGCATTATCATTGCCCGCTTTTGCTTTTTCAGCAACGTCGTGGAATGCATCAAATACAAGCAGGGTTTTCTTCAGAGCGTCAGCCGCTAAACCACCAAGTTCAGCATTTTCCAGAAGTTCAACTAAAGGCGCTACGTTATAACCACCAAGCATAGTACCTAGTAAGTAAACCGCACGTTCTTTAGAAACTAATGGAGAAGTCGCTTCGCCTTTTGCCAATGCAGCTAAGAACGCAGCTTTTACGTATGCAGCTTGGTCTACACCCGCTGGAACACGGTTTTCAAGCAAGTCAACTAAGTATGCTTCTTCACCAGCTGGGGGATTTTTTAATAATTCAACTAATGCAGCAGTTTGAGCATCATCAAGTGGCTTCGGTGGGACTCCGAGTGCGGCACGTTCTTCAACGTGTTGGCGGTAAGCTTCTAGCACGGTGTTATTCCTCTTTTTTAAAAAATTACCTGTGAATTCCAGCTTGTTCAAAGCTTCACAAGTAATATGGACTGCAAAATTTTACTAAAATTCCAGTTAAAAGTTAATGCAAGGAAGGTGTTTCTTTGTGATGCTCATTATTTTATAACTAAATGATGTTCATATTGTTTATACAATAATCAAGCGGAGCACGTTTAGACCCGTCATTGCTGCTTTTAATCCACTTTAACCGAATTCTAAATAGAAAAAAGGCAACACTATGCTGCCTTTTCCGGGTTCCAATTACTATTCAACCTTAGTGTACCGTTGTACTGTTTAAATATTGCTGCAGATGTTCGCGACTGCCCTCAAATTTGACCTGAATTTCATCTTCATGCAGGGTACTATGCCCGGCACTGGCAAAGGAGATATTGACCTGATAACGCTTGCTGTCAGCATCAATAAGTTGTTGAAAATAGACTTTATCTCCAATACTGAGTACATAGTTGCTATTGCCAATAATGGTCACGCCCTGTTCATCTTCCAAGAGCAAATCTGCATGATGCAGATAACCAATCACGTCCATGATGTGCTCCTTTCTTCTGGCTATTGTTAAATCCATTATTCATTAAAAAGATAAGCTTTTCTATATTGGTGCTAAAGAAAAGTGTCACAATATATATTTATATTGCTTAGGCTATTTAGGAGTAAGTAGAGGAAGGAAAAGTAAGTTCAATATCCGCTTAAAATATAGATCATCGCAGTGAATTTTGATTATTGTTATTCATGTGCAGAAATATTAAGCACAAAAAATGCCAGATTACAAATATGTCATCTGGCATTTTGGGTTCATGACTTAAAAACGTCGATAATCCGGCATTTCGTCATACGGCGTAGCCAGACATTTTTCTGTATATTGCGTTTTAATTTTCTCACGCGCGGCATCTACATCACCCTTCACTTCCTGTTCAGGCATGGCATAGACCATTTCAATAATCTCAAAAATAAATTTGCGTGTGGTTTCATCTTCTACTTTGTCCGCATGGGCCAGTGCCTGATCTTTTTCAATGGCATTTTGACGATCCAGCATGATGGTTCGTGCTGCATTGCCAACACTGGTACAGTAACCTTTCCATTGCTCTTCCGGGGTTAAGGGCTTTTTCTCTGCACAGCCAGCCAATGCAATTACGGCAGCCAAAGCGAATAGTTTGTTCATGCATACTCTCCTATTTCCGCTATGATAATCAAAGTTATCCTGAATGAGAAATCAGCCAGAAAAAATGCGCTCGTGTTGAGCGCATTTTCAAGTTCAGATTAAACGGCTTAGAAACGCCAGTTATAGAAAATATCCACGGCACGTTCCAGCGACTGACTGGCTTCTAGATACAGACGCTTGTTCATCTGATAACGCAAGGTCAGCTTGTTCACCGGGGTAAACACGCCCACGCCATAACGGATAAACAGATCCGGAGTGATATAACCGGTCAGGCTGACCTGGGTATCATCACCCGTACCCTGTGCATCTAAAGCCAACCCACTTAAACCGAAGGTACGCCCAATCTGGTTGGTCAGGGCACGCGTGCCGCCTAAACCAAGACTGATACCTGCCGCGGCAATGGTATTATTGACGTCTGACTTAAAGCTTTCGGTCTGGCTTAAACCGCTGGCACCTTCATTGATACGACCTGTAATCAAGGCATTTAATGCTTCTTGTTCAGATAAGCCTGCATCGTTATACACCTGAATATTCGGACTACTGGCTGTGCCTGTGACTCTAAAGCCGACCATACTGCCCTGTACGTTTTTATTGGCATCCATGTCTAAAGTTGGGTTAGAAATTGGGCCATTAAAACGCGCAATTGCACGGTTCAAATCCAGACTTTGGCCATAGGCTTCAATCTTGACGCGCTGGCTAACCCCAATTGCACCATTGGCGCGCATGGCGGTTTCCAGACCACGCTGACTCAGATACAGACGGCCCACCAGAGGAATACGGCTGTCAAAGCCCTGGAAGATGACCTGATCACCCAGATTCAGTTCCAGATCGGCACGAATATCCCAAGGACGCGCAGAGCGTAATACCGCCAGCTGGTCTTGCCCTTCATGCACCACACGCACATCTGAAGACAGGCTCACCACCGGATCGGAAGCTTCTGGCATGGAAATTAACGCACGCGGTACATCGACCTTACCATTTAAGCTTAAGCGTTTCTGGGTCGGGAAAACCTCCATGGATAAATCCGGCGTCACAATCGCAGTAATTAGCGGCGCCTGACGTACCAGCAGATTATCCCCTTTTAAGTTCAGCTGAATTTTCGGTACGCCTTTCCAGTCAACACTACCGGTTAAATGCCCCACACCCTGACCGCTGTTAAATGCGCCATTAATTGTGGCCGAATCCTGCCGAATCGAGGAATACAGCTGCACATTGGTCAGGTTCACCGGCAGGGAAATCATGCTGATGGCACCATCTTTCAGACGCATTTCACCTGTGAGCAATGGTGATGTTAAAGTCCCGTTGACTTTGCCTGCAAAAGACAAAGTCCCTGCCATTGTGCGTACGTCGGCAATAAAGGGTTTAAAAACTTTGAGTTGTACCTGATCAAAGGCAATTTCACCGCGCATCGGCTTACGCTCGGTATATGGATCAATAATAACATTGGCATAACCGGCACCAATTTCCGGGGTTTTCACATCCAGTCGAATTTGCAGACCTTCGGCAATACTTTTAGCCACCACAGCCACCTGATCATAGCTTAAGGTAGAACCCAACTCTTGCGGGTCATCACCTGCCAGACCAATCACCCCATTACGGGTTACCAGACGTGCATCAATTTTTGGACGCTGGCCTTGCGCCCAAGATGCTTTGGCATGTCCATTGACTTTACCGGTAATCGCCAGACCTTCCGGCATAAAGGCGGCAAAATCATTCAGGTCGACATTGCGGGTTACAAAGGACAGATTACCGCGGTTTTTATTGACCCGAATTGGCTGGTCAAAACACAACTGGCTTTGCTGGCTCATCCAGCAATGCGCACCCACAAACAGATCGCTGGTTTTGGTCTGGAAGATGACCGAGGCATTCTGACGCTGCACCAGACGGGTTCTTAAGGAGTCAAAATCACCTTTCTGGATTTGACCCAGCCAGTTATTTTCAGCATTAAAGCCGCCAGCCAGCTGCACATAGAAGCTACTTAAACGGTTTTCCGCTTTCACTTTCAGCAGATGCGCCTGGCGGGTACCGGCCAGTGAAATCTCGCCTTTTTGAATTTCACGGTTGCCGCTACGTAAATTTTCCAGACTGGCCGTAAGCAAGGTTGGGGTATTTTCCGAGGTCGGCAATTCACCGCGTAAACGCATTTTGCGCACGCTAAACAGGTTATTTAAACCAAAATCATCGACCACCAGATTGGCGGTGGCCTGCAAACGTGGTTGCGACTGCACATTTAAATAGCCATAAGCACGGCCACGCAAACCGGCATACAGTTCATACAGTGCTGGTGCATTCAGTTTGATTCTCAGGTTTTGTGCATTACCAGTAGCCTGAATCTGGTTCTTGGCATAGGCCAGATATAAATTATTGGCCTCAAACTGCTGCGGCAGGAAACCTTGCTGATTGGCATCCATCAACAGGGCCAGATTACCGGTACCACGTACCGGTTTATTGTTGATCATGCCGGCCAGATTGAGCTTTTCAATATTGATGCGTTTAAGCTGATCTGACCAAACCCCTTGGGTACGTACATTGCCCGACAGCTCGCCGCGCACACTCGAGACAAAATAATGCGGTTTAAAGCGGATTAAAGAGGCGTTCAGGTTCCAGCCAATGCCATTTTTCAGGTTCAGCATACCATTGGCCAGAATCTGCCCGGCCACACCGTCATGACGCAGGTCTGAAATCTTGATCAGCTCCGGTGTACCGGACAGTTTCAGCTTTAAACTGCCCTGACTGGATTGCAGCAGACTGCTGTTGAGTGCGCCATCATAATTGACCGCAAAGCTCTTGAAGCCGCCACCCGCACGCTCATCATGAAACAGCAAGGCCACGGTACTGTTCCCGGTCAGATGCACCGTTTCATCCTGCTCGGCCAGACGACCGCGTAAATCAATATTGTTTAAATGAATAATCTGCTGGTTTGGACGGGCAAAACCATTGGCCTGCAAACGGCCATTCAGCAGATTGACCGGAGCAGCATCAGCAATAATTTGCGGATTAAAATTGTCCGCGTTTAACGTAGCATTCCATTTGAGCTGGCGCTTGTCGGTTGGCAGTTCAATCAGCGCACGGCCCGTCAAGGTGCTGGCGCCGGCGTTATAACTAAAGTTTGGTACATCCAGATTATTGTTCTTCAGATTCAGCTCAGCCTTATACATGCCCGCTGGTAAAGCACCCTGCTCATGCTGCGCCACCTGGGTTGCGACAAAAATCTTTTGCTGGCCTTCGACCAGGGCCATCTGCACATCACCCGATTCACTGGATAACCAGCCAATATAAGGCATCGCGCGGTCAATATTGTTCCAGCGTACATCCAGCACCATGGGGTTTGGCTGGCGGTTTTTCGGTGCATTCTGATCCAGTTTCAGGTTCCAGGTTTCATAGCGGTCGAAATCGACCTGCGCCGTCAGATGGGTTCCATTTTCTAAATAGCCTTTAGAGGCAATTTGAGCATCCAGACTTGGCGGCAGAAAATCCTGCACCACCTGCGGAATGAGTGGGTCTTTCGGATTAATCTTGTCCAGGCGACCGGTGAGGTCCCATCTGACGCGCTCGTTCCAGCCGACCACACCAGCCACATTCACGGCGCCCTGCATCAGCTGGCCATTTAAGTTGCTGATGTTCAGCTGATTGACCAGATCGGTATGCATAAGCGCGGTATATTGTCCTTTTGGAATATCTTTACCCGTCAGATCGGTAGCGACATCTAAATCCAGACGTTTAATATCACCCTTAAACTTGGCTGTGCCGTCTTCTGTATACAGCTCCCAATCTTGTAACAGCGGCCAATGGTATTGATTGAACTGCAGCTCGCCAAACATGGGCACATTTTTACGCATCGGATGCAGCACTACCCAACCGGTGAGCAAATCGGGCGTATAGGTCGCCACCCCGGCCTGAACGGTATCTAAAGACCCTTTGGCGACGACTTTAATATCATGAATATTCAGGCTGTTGTTTAACGAAGGTAAATTCACATCACCAATGGCATTCAGCGGATATTTGCCATAAAAATCCATATCGCCGCTGGCATTTTTGACCGACAGATAATCCATACGCATACTGGAATCTTCAAATTCCAGTTTGGTGCCCGACCACAGCGCATCGTTCAGGATCACATCATAAAAATTGACTTTGCTGCCACCTGAAGTCTGAATCAGCAAACGGTCCAGATCGGCATGATCAAGCCGGAGTACAAAAGGCAGACGGATTTCATTAAACTTGAATGGTCCATCACTTGGCGGTCCTTTGGTGGTAATTTGCAGATTACGCACATCGGCATGGGTAAAATGGATTTCCTTATTCAGCACGGCGCGCCAGCCCAGCATGACATCAGCGCGGTCAATTTTGACATCGACTGATTTTAGCGTAACCAGAATATTGCGCAGGATAATACCGCGTAATAAGTTTCCGCCTTCATATTCATACTGAATGATCTGCTGACGTTCCAGCACCCGGTCGAGCAGGAATTTACTGCCACGGTCGGTCGAGAACATGATTGCCAAAGCCGATACCAGCAACACCACCATAAACAGCAGTGACAACAAGGCACTTCTGACTATTCTGCGCTTTTTGGGTACAGGCGCGGGTGTATTTGGTTGCTGTTCAACTTCAGCCATAGTTCTCTCTAAATCTTAATTTTATAATTGCGAGCCAATAAAGAAATGCAGACGAATTGGATGATTCTCATCCGAAATGCCCGAAGCAACATCGACCCGAATCGGGCCAATTGGTGATGCCCAGCGTACCCCTAAACCGACACTGTATTCGGTCGGATTGCTAAAATCGGCATCATAGGCATTACCAAAATCGCTAAAAATTGCTGCGCGCCAGCCTTCCCTGAATTGATAGTTATATTCCAGTGAGCCAACCCCAAGTGCTTGTCCACCAATTTTAAAGCCATCAATTTGCGGAGACAGGCTCTTAAAGTCAAAACCGCGAATGGTCTGATCCCCACCGGCAAAGTAACGTAGATTATAAGGCACTTTGCTAAAATCTTCGGTCACGATATAACCCAGATCGGCACGACCAACAAACTGATGATCGTTATTTTCACCCAGAGAATAAATAAAACGCCAGCCGGCATTTAAAATTGCCATATCGGCATCGGACAACAGGCTTTCACTGCCGAGTTCAACTTTATAAATCTGCTTGAAACCACGGGTCGGATTGACACGCGGACTGCTGTCAGTACGCGACAGTTCATAACCAAACAGTAAAGATTGCTGCTCGGTGGAACCATTGCCAATAAAGGCGTCAGGAATCTTGTCAATATCGACCACACCGTTCTGGGTTAAACGGTCCAGACGGTAACGCAGACCATAAGCATGTTGCCAGCTGCCACGCGGGTTTTTAATAATCCGGTCGGCGCCGGCCACTGCCGATTCAATTAACAGGTCATTGCCGGCAGAAACATCGCTACGCTCTTCACGCTCATAACCGGCCACCAAAGTAATATAGTCATTCAGTGGATGATTATAGGGAATGCTATAGCGGCCATCTAAAGACTGGCGGATTTCAGATAGTTCCAGGTTGGCATCGAAGGAGTGACCACGACGGTTAACAATGGCCCGGCGATACTGGCCACGTACACGCATTCCGGTATCTGTGCCATAACCGGCACCGACTTCTGCACTGTTCAGCTTGTCGGCGTTCAAAGTCACAATCACCGGAATTTTCTTTTCCAGACGTGCCTGTTCTTTTAGCCGTTCTTCTTCTGACTGCTGGGTTTCCTGTTCGACCCGCAGCTGACGGATGTTTTCATTCTGCTCGGCTTCCTGAGTGCCGGCAAACTGGTCTTCATCCACCACTGACTGGGTCACTTCTTCAGTCGAGCTTAAATCTTTCTGGTCCTGAACCGGCTGGAAGTCTTCAGCGGAAAGTTTGCGCTGATCAACCAGGGCCTGAATATCCGGTGGCAACTCTGTTGGGCGTTCCAGCGGATCGGGACGCATGGTATCGACCAACGTATAGTTAAAATAACGTGAGTTGGTCAGGTTATTGGCCAGACCGTTGACCCGCCAGAAAGTATAATCGGCGCCATCTTCCCACGGCACCATGCTTTCCAGAATATCCATATCCAGAGGAAATTCTTTGCTCGGATCGCTCATCCGGAACTGGGCCGGCCCCAACGTATAACGCTCGCCGGTTTCATAGCGCAGATTAATATCGGCAGTATTTTGCGGCTGCGCCACTTTCACGTCATGCAGGCGCCAATAGCCATCAAAGAAACCGTTATTGGAGGCAGCATCATTAATCCGGGTTTTGGTCTCTTCATACAGACCGTGGTGAAACACATCGCCCACATCCTGATCGGGCAGGACGCGAATTACCTGGAACTGTGCCAGATTCTCACCTGGGCCGCTAAATTCAATATTCTGCTCCTGCACACGCACCGGTGTATTTGGTGTGACCAGAACCCGCACCCGGCTGTCATTCAGCTTTTCAAACTTGAATTCGGCATGATAAAAGCCGACGGCCTGTGCCGCCTGATTAGATAAAGAACGCAGCTGTGGTAAAGCCGAGGGAAAATCGGCAAAAGATTCCTGGGTAAAACTGGACAGTTTGCCGCGCACATTGGCACGCAGATTTTCCAGTGCCGTGGCATAGGCCTCTGCGGAAACTTCACCACTATTTTCGGCGCCGGTAATCACCACATCGGCACTAATCCGGGGCACCCGTGCAGTATTTAACTCACGCGGTGGACGTACCTTATACAGCAAGCGCCGGAAAAACCCCGGTTTATCGGCATCGGCCACTTCTGTATTCAGGCCCAATTCAGTCAGGGTTCGGCCGGAGGTATTCGCTTCCACCACAATCTGGCTGTCGGCGCGAATACTGTCCATGAGCTGGTCGACATTGACCGGAGACTGGTTAATTTCGGCCAGTTCCTGCTGGGTGGCATCATTAATCAGTACTTCGGTATTCTGCTCGGCGCGATACTGGCGTGCTTCCTGTTTGGCCTGTTCAGCGATCTGGAAAATTTCTGCGGCCATATTGGCATCGACCGGCATTACCGGTAAATCATCCAGATTTTCCAGTTCAATTGGCTGAAAAGCGGCTATCGGTTCACTGCTATTTTGCTGCTGTTGCAACATCTCCAGACTGTCCGGCTCAGTGCTGGGCACCTGAAAATTCTCAATTTTTTCTAATTCTTCAGGGGTATCTTTGCCTTGGCTGAGCGCCAGATCGCGAATTTCCTGTTTCATGTCGGCCGATGCGACCGGATCGCTCGCCGGTTCCGCCACTGCGGGAGGATTTTGACTAAAGCCCTGCTGTGCGACTAAACTTAAAAAAATGCTCAGACAAAGTTGTCTGGAATGCCTCCACTGAATTATGGCATGCATACTGTTAGACAGCGCAGACTTTTTAAAAGTTCGGTTCACAAGCATAGAAAACTCTAAATTTAATCTTTTTAATGGAAAAATCCGCAATGAAATGTTCGCTAACAGACTCTAATTTATTGGATTTTTTCAACAGTGAAAACACTGCAAAATATCATACATGATTTTCGGGCAATTATATCAATTGGTCACATTTCTTAATAAAACTAATGAAGTCCACTTCTTATGGAAAAAAATGAAAATTTGCTAGCCACACGACGCTTCTTGCCCATGTTCTGCACCCAGTTTCTGGGCGCGCTGAATGACAACGTGTTTAAGCAGGCTTTGCTGCTGGTGATTACCTATGGCTGGATCAGTCAGCAATCTGGCAGTATCAGCACTCTGAATAATCTGGCGGCACTGCTGTTCATTTTGCCCTACTTTATTTTCTCGGCCACAGCCGGCCAAATTGCCGATAAATATGAACGCTCGCAGCTGGTGCGTTATTTAAAACTGCTGGAAATTGCGGTGATGTTACTGGCCATGGTCGGCTTCCTGATTGGCAACTTATGGTTGCTGATGTTGGCCCTGTTTTTAATGGGTACCCAATCGACCTTTTTTGGTCCCATCAAATATGCGATTTTGCCGGAAATCCTGAAACCGAATGAGTTGATGTCGGGAAATGCACTGTTCCAGTCCGGCACTTCAATTGCCATTCTGGTCGGGATGATTCTAGGCGGCGCGGTGATTTCCCTCTCCGCTGGTAATTTACTCTGGATCAGCCTGACCGTGCTGGCTATTGCCGTGGTCGGTTATCTTGCCAGCCGTTTTATTTTAAAACAGCCGATTGCAGCGCCACAGTTACAGGTGGACTGGAACTTTTTCCGTACCAGTATTCAAACCTTAAAATACGCCAAAAACCTGCCGCTGATTTTTCTGATTTTACTCGGCAACTCCTGGTACTGGTTTTATGGCGCGACGTATCTGACCCAAATTCCGCAGCTGACCCAGCAAAATCTGCATGCTTCTGAAAATGTGGTCAGCTTATTGCTAACTTTCTTCTCGGTCGGGATTGGTATCGGTTCATTACTCTGTCGTAAAATTGGCGGCACCGAGGTAAATATCAAGATGGTACCGATTGGTGCGGTCGGTTTAACCGTATTTGCGTTTTATCTGGCTGCTGCACTGGCCTTTGTACCACCACAAACTGGTGAACTACTGGGCTTAAGCGAAGTCTTTCAGCAAGGCTGGAGTTATTATCATGTGATGCTGGCCGTGACCTTGCTCGGTATTAGTGGCGGTTTTTATATTGTGCCCCTATATGCCATGATGCAGGCCTATTCACCGCGCTCGCATCGTGCCCGGGTGGTGGCAGCCAATAACATTTTAAATGCGATTTTTATGGTTTCTTCAGCCATCTTCTCGATTATTATTTTAAGCGTGCTGCAAATTGACCTTAAAATTCTGTTTTGTATTACTGCTGTTTTAAGCGCCATATTCACCATCTGGCTCTTGTTTAAACTCAAGTCTATGCTTGATACTGCAGCAGACCCTCTGGAGGATTAAATTCATGCGTCATTACACCGGTCTCGACAAGTTTATTCATTCATTTGATCAGGCCTTACGCAGCCTGGTTCCGGGCGTCACTTCGGCTCAGCGCGATAATCCTGGGCAAAATACTCCAACTCAATTAGCAGTGAGTGAAGCGCGTCATGTGGCGGGATTAATGCGGGTCAATCATAGCGGTGAAGTCTGTGCGCAGGCGCTGTATCATGGTCAGGCACTTACAGCGAAACTCCCCAATGTACGCCGCGAAATGGAACAGGCCGCCATTGAAGAACAGGATCATTTGGCCTGGTGTGAAGACCGTTTAAAAGAACTGGATAGCCATACCAGCCTGCTGAATCCGGTCTGGTACGGACTGTCGTTCGGGATGGGCGCTATTGCCGGAATTGCCGGGGACAAATACAGTTTAGGTTTTGTGGCGGAAACCGAGCGTCAGGTCAGCCTGCATTTAGAAGATCATATTCGCCAATTGCCAGCACATGATGAACGCTCTCGCAAAATTCTGGAACAAATGAACGAAGATGAGTTACATCATCGTGATACTGCGCTGAATGCGGGCGGAGTTGATCTCCCTGCGCCTGTGCGTATTGCCATGACCGGTATTTCAAAATTAATGACCAAGACCAGTTATTATATTTAAGCGTTTTATCTTCATCATGTTTGATGATTTGATGAAAGATTCCAAAAACAGCCTGCATCCTCGCAGGCTGTTTTATCATTCGTGTGCAAGCTTAAGCAGAATTAACACACCCAATTTATCTACTTGATTTAAAAAGCCCGGTATAAAACCGGGCTTGCTGATGCGTCATGTCATCTTCACGCTGAACATTGAATTACAGGAAATGGATGGGGCTGATGAGCAAATGCCGCATTGTGCCACAGCTCGAACATCGGGATTTTCACATCCAGCGCCAGTGGTAATTTCTTTGGATTAAATTGCATTTGCTCCAGGCTTGTCCCCCAAGCAATTAAATCCACATCTAAACTGATTTGATGTGAAGGTCGTACCCGCCCGGAATCTGCTTCTAACTGTTTTAGCAAGGCCAGAATCTGCTCGACACTGTGTTCACTCTTGAGCAGACAGGCGGCATTCCAGTAATCCGCACCAATCCCATCCCGGCACGGAATCAGATAAATCGAGGAACACTGCAAACGCCCCAAACGCGACAGCGCAGCAAATGCCTGTTGAAAATGCTGTTCAGGATGAGAATTACTCGCCAGTGCTAGGGCGAAAATCGTTTCGGTGGCGTTCAAGACGAATTCCTACAGATTGGGCTTGCGGGATAATGGCAGGCTTGCGGATGCTAATCATAATCGATTCAACTGTAGGATAGTGAGCAAAAAGTGCATCCAGCACCAGCTTTGCTGCATGTTCAATCAATTTTGGCTGAGCGGCCTGAATCACTTGCGCAGAAATTTCGCAAATTTCGGCATAGTTCAGGGTATCTTCCAGTTCATCAGAACAGGCAGCCTGCTCCAGACTGCACTGAATGCTTAAGTCCAGCAGCAAAGGCTGGATAATCTGACGCTCCCAGTTAAAACAGCCCACCACTGTTTCGACCTTTAAGCCTTCAATAATAATTGCGTCCATCGGATTACTCGGGCGTGTATAACGTGAATCATCGCCTGCCTGCTACATTAGCATCACGTGTCACTTTGCGATGTAGCAGCAACAGCTTGTTATATAAAAGCTGGGCGATGTCTATAAATTAATGTTTGAGCAGCAGATTCGGGTCCATACTTTGTACCATCTGCAAGCGCTGGTCGGCATAAATGTCAGTATACGGCGCCAGGATACGCATGAAACGGTCAAAGTACAGCATTTGCTTGAACAGCAGCGCAAAATCACGCGGGAAACGGATGCCATGACGTTCACCAACCGCCACCATATCCATCATGATGTCATTTAAATCGGCCGGATTTGAACTGAGGATTTCCTGGGGATCGGCCAGCAATACACCACTAAACAGACGTTCCAAATCTTGCGCCAGCACTTGGGTGTTAATCTGGGTATCGGTCATGCCCATTTTCAGCATGTTTTCCGCCATCAGCGTGTAGTCGGTATTCTGCAAGGCATCCATAAAGGCGATACAGGCCGTCCAGACTTCAGGCTTCAGCTGCCCGACAATCCCAAAATCAATAAAACCGACGCGGCCATCTTCCAGCAGCATCAGGTTGCCAGCATGCAGGTCGGCATGGAAACTGTTACACATCATCAGGCTGCCAAACCAGGTATTCATGGCGGTAATTAACACCTGCGACGGGTCTTTGGCATACTGTTTTACCACTTCAAAATCGGTTAAAGGCACCCCGAAAAGACGCTGCATGGTCAACACCCGGCGAGTGGAATACTGATGATAAACCTTCGGCGCTGTTGCAGCCTGATTCTGGGTCAGGTTCAGATAATTGACAAAATCATCCAGGTTTTTGGCTTCTTCAATAAAGTCGACTTCGCGCACCATACGGACTTTAATTTCTTCGACAATATCAGCCAGAGAGGCGAATTTTACTTTTGGTACGGCTTTTTCCAGCAGCTTGGTGGCCCAGTGCAGCACATTCAGGTCAGTATATAAAATGGTTTCCACACCCGGTTTCTGGACTTTAATCACCACATCTTCGCCCGAGACCAGCTTGGCAGCATGCACCTGGGCAATGGAAGCCGAAGCCAGCGGGGTTTCATCAATCGAGGCAAAAATTTCGCCTAAATCACGCCCGGCGAATTCTGAAGCCAGCACCTGCTGTACATAGCTAAACGGCAATGATGGAGTTTGATCTAAACAGCCCTGAAACTCTTCCACATACTCACGTGGAAACAAAGATGGCGTGCTGGCAATAAACTGTCCCAGCTTGATATAGGTTGAACCGAGCGATTCAAAGGTTTCACGCATCAGTTTGGCATTGCTGGGTTTTTCAGTCGCATATTTCAGGCCGGCTTTGGCCGCCACGACCGCCGTTTCGCCCATACGCGCCACGGAACGAAGGCCATCTAACCAGATATTGTTTTTCATAATGTCTTCGATGAAATTAAATTTGAGTCAGTGTAGCAAAAAATTGATGTCAGATAGATTTATCTTGCCTGACAGCATGGGCAATTTCGGTCTTTTTCAAACGCCAGCAGGCGCTGTTTTAAACTCAGCCCATCCCAGAGCAGCAGCTTCTGTTTTAACGCAGCAATTCCCAGACCTAAATAGATCAAGGTATGATGCGCCTGTAAACTGGCCATCACATTCGGAGTCGTGGCCAGCACACCAGAATCGGCGCAGCGCAGGCTTTCATTGGCCTGATCTTCTTTTGGAAACAGGCATTCATAGCAGGCCGAATCACCTTCTACCATAAACAACTGGCCCTGAAAACCAATGGCCGAGGCACTAATCAGCGCCACCTGATGCTGCACACAAACACGGTTGACCAGATAGCGGGTACTGAAATTATCGCAGCCATCCAAAACCAGATCCTGCTGGGCAATCAGTTCGGCGGCATTGCTGTCATCCAGTTTGGCTGTGATGGCATGTACCTGAATATACGGATTAATCTTTTGCAGACGCTTGGCCAGAATGTCGGCCTTATAAAAACCTAGATCTTCTGCGCTATAGGCAATTTGACGTTGCAGGTTACTGACTTCAATCGTATCTGCATCAATAAGGGTGATTTTTCCGACCCCGGCGCGCGCCAACAGTTCGGCACTGCTACAGCCGATACCACCACAGCCGACAATCAGCACATTGGCCAGTTTTAATTTTTCCTGCGCTTCGATGTCCCAGCCATCCAGCAAAATCTGGCGACTATATAAATGCATTTCTGCATCGCTCAGTTCCTGCCAGTTATCCTCAAGTGTCACCATTTATCTTCCTGTTTTTTGCTGGCTATAGTGTAATTCGATTGATTTTTTTTAACAGCCTTACCCGCTGTTTTTTCGATTTCACTGCTTTTCATTTTATGTATTGCCTCTTGGTCTGGATGATATGTAAACAACTGTCTTGCCTGATGCGATTTTGTTGAGCGCAGATATTGTTTTACCCTGAATCTGTATGAGTTAGGTGAGACCGCTACGCGAAGCACAAAAATCGTTTTACTCTGCTTGTAAATGAGTTCTTTTGCGTAAAAGCGCATTTACTGACATCAGGAGCAGAGCACATGAACGATCAACATAACCGCGACAAATTATGGGAACTGATTAAAGATGTACGCTTCACCATGATCAGTCACCACACCGAAACCCAAGAAATTCATGCACAGCCAATGACCATGCTCAATTCTGAAAAGCTGCATGAACGTCAGAATTTGTATTTTATTTTGCGTGACAGCAATGATCTGGTTACAGCAGTGACCAGCGGCCGTAACCAGATTGGTCTGGCGTTCTCCAAACCCTCAGACGGGATTTATGTGTCGATGAGTGCACATGCGCAAATCAGTACCGATCGTGCCCTGATTGATCAGCTCTGGAATCCATGGGCGGAAAACTGGTTTAACGGCGAGGATGATCCTTCGGTGCGTGTTCTGGTGGCAGAAGCGATTAGTGCCGAATACTGGAATGTCACCGACAATAAAGTCACCCAGTTATTTAAAGTACTGAAAGGCAATCTGACTGGTAAAACTGGTGAACCCAATTCTGAACACCAGAAAATGGATTTATAACAGCCACATATACGCCTTGAAATAGCCATAAAAAAAGTCACGCTTTGACCTGTATTTTGCAGATTCTTGCGTGACTTTTTATAGATAAAAATAAAACTGATAAAAATCAATATCAAGAAACCAAATGTAATGACATACAAATTACATAAATTAAATAATTTTAATTGTCTTCTATCTCCTCTTAACTGACTTTTTCCAACAGTATCTGTTTATCAATTTCCTGCTGCTTAAGGATATTGCGTTGAATCTTGCCGCTGGAGGTTTTGGGTAAAGCCTCGACAAATTCAATCTCTTTCGGATAAGCATGTTTGGATAAACGTGAACGCACATAATGCTGTAGTTTTTGTTCCAGTGCCGGACTTGCAGCAAATTGTGCTTTTAGCACCACAAAGGCTTTAACGATTTCAGTACGCGCCGGGTCCGGTTTACCCACCACGGCTGATTCCAGCACTTCCTCGCATTCCAGCAAGGTGCTTTCGACATCAAACGGTCCGACCCGATAGCCCGAAGTTGTAATGACATCGTCTGCACGCCCAATAAAATCAATTCCGCCCAGCTCATTTAAACGCACCGTATCACCGGTTAAATAGTACTGGCCCACAAAGGATTTACGGTTATGTCCGGCATAGCCTTTAAACCACATTAATGGAGATTGTGATTCATCCAGCGCCAGCGTGCCAATTTCACCCGCGGCAACTTCCTGATGCTGTGCATTTAATACCGCAAAACGATGTCCCGGAATGGCATAACCGGCCGAGCCCACTTTTTTGTGATGTTCCAGCGCATGATGATTGGCAATCACCATGCCCAGTTCAGTTTGTCCGTACTGATCGTAAACATTGACCTCGAGATCCTGTTTAAACCAGTGAATAACTTCTGGGGTTAGTGGCTCACCGGCACTGCTGACCACGCGCAAGGTTTAGGTACACCGGCAAATTTTTCTTTAAAGCCAAAGAACATACGAAAGGCTGTTGGCGAACCGGCCAAATTGCTGACCTGATATTTTTGAATGACTTCCAGTGCATGATCGACACTAAATGGTCGTTCATCCATGATAATACTATGCCCCAGACTGAGCGGCCCGGTAATGCCATAATACAACCCATAGGCCCAGCCCGGATCGGCCAGATTCCAGAACGAATCTTCAGCACGTAAATCGACCGCATACTGCATATAACCTTTAAAGGCCAGCAAGGCTTTTAAAGGCACCGGCACCGATTTTGCCAGACCCGTGGTACCGGAAGTAAACATCATCAGAAAGTCATCTTCAAAGCTGCGCAGTACCGGCTCAAAACTGGCAGAATGCTGATTCAGCTGCTGCCAGAAATCGGCATCACCTGTTCCAGCCGCTTCAGCACCGACGGTTAATATACCAATCTGCTGCAATGAACTGAGTTTGGCGCGTTGCTCGGTATGGGTCACAATAAACCGGGTATTGGCAGCCTCCAGCCGGTGTTCAATCGCTTTCGATTCAAAGGCTGTAAATAGCGGCTGATAGACCGCGCCCATCCGCCAGGTGGCCAATACGGTAATCAGCAATTCCGGAGTTCTTGGCAGCAGACCGGCAATACAGTCGCCTGCTTTTAAACCCATGGCCTGAAAATAATTG
Source organism: Acinetobacter sp. C15 (assembly GCF_013420645.1). Classification (NCBI taxonomy): domain Bacteria; kingdom Pseudomonadati; phylum Pseudomonadota; class Gammaproteobacteria; order Moraxellales; family Moraxellaceae; genus Acinetobacter; species Acinetobacter sp. C15. The sequence continues at coordinate 63,868 of NZ_VOXR01000011.1, read as the reverse complement.
GCCAGCTTGCCCGAAGCCTCAGCCAGCTGATCAAAGCTCCAACGGGCTGATTCACCCTGCTTACCTTCCCAGATCAAAGCGGTGTGCTGCTGTCCAGAATATCGGCCACAGCATTCGGTATAGGCATTCAGTGCCTGTGCCGTTCCCTGTAACTGAGTAGCAATCAGTTGTTCCAAATTAAAATCTTGATAGGCGTCTTGCAACGTTTTCATGGGGGCAACCTCTTATCCTTCGGGGCGATTGATCTGCAAAAACATCCGTATTGCAGAACGTGTTCCTTGTTGTTTTCATGCCATCGGGCTGATGGTCTGCAGTCCATCCGACTGCAGGGTTATTTCTTATACGGCTATTTTTAGGTTGTGCCCATGCAAAGTGGTCTTCACATGGGAGATGGGTTAGATGATGAATAGCATCTTATGCTTCAGTTCAGCATAAGGACGGCGCGACTGCAATTTCCATTGGCCTCAATCGTGATGCTGTGTTTGGACATATTGCTGTATCAACGTCGGTTTAAGGCTGGGTCACAGCCCGGGCGATTACCAAACGCTGAATATCCGAAGCACCTTCATAAATCTGGCTAACCCGGACATCGCGGTAAATCCGTTCTACCGGGAAGTCGGACACATAACCATAACCGCCATGAATCTGGATGGCATCGGAGCAGACGCGCTCTGCCATGGTTGAAGCAAACAGTTTGGCCATCGAAGCCTCTTTTAAACACGGTAAACCGGCATCTTTTAAGCTGGCTGCATGCAAAATCAACTGACGCGCCGCTTCAATTTGCGTGGCCATATCGGCCAGACGAAAAGCCACTGCCTGATGTTGCACGATCTCAACCCCAAAGGCTTTACGTTCATTGGCATATTCCACGGCGGCATCTAAAGCAGCACGCGCCATCCCCACCGATTGGGCAGCAATCCCGATCCGGCCTGACTCCAGATTGGACAAAGCAATTTTATAGCCTTCGCCTTCCTGACCGAGCAGATGATCAGCTGGAATACGGCATTGATCCAGCACAATAGTCGCCGTATCGGAACAATGCTGCCCCATCTTGTCTTCTAAACGCGACACGATATATCCCGGGTTATCGGTCGGGACCAAAAAGCAGGAAATGCCTTTTTTGCCAGCAGATTTATCGGTCACAGCAAAGACCAAAGCCAGCTGGGCGTGTTTACCGGTGGTAATAAACTGCTTAGTGCCATTTAATATCCAACTGTCACCATCACGTTCAGCCTTGCATTCGATGGCACTGGCATCGGAACCGACTTGCGGTTCGGTCAGGCAAAAACAGCCTAACCATTCACCGGTCGCCAGTTTGGTCAGATAATGCTGTTTTTGCGCTTCAGTGCCATAACGCTGAATGATGCCGCACGGTAAAGAGTTTTGCACACTCACAATCGTCGAAATCGCACCATCTCCTGCGGCAATTTCCTCTAAAGCCAGCACCAGCGAGATATAATCCAGACCGGCACCACCCCACTGTTCCGATACAGTCATACCCAGTGCACCTAAAGCGCCCAGCTCTTTCAGTTCCTGTGCCGGAAACTGTGCGGTTTTATCGCGTTCGGCTGCGGTCGGTTTCAATTTCTCCTGCGCATAGCTACGCATCATGTCCTGAACCATTTTTTGTTGTTCATTTAAAATCATTGCTTTCTCGTTCTCATTACGTTGGATTCGGCTGAAGTACGCTGGCTGATCTAAAAACTTGGGGGATGGTCTAGCTGCAGCATCAGCACGACAACCAGACCAGATGGGTTTATCTTATTTTTATTTACTTAGGCTATTTATTTAACCCAGCAAAGGGCTGCTTTTTTAAGCATTGTACTTATTTAGGCTGCATCCGGATCGCACCATCCAGACGAATCACCTCACCATTCAAATAGCCATTTTCAAAAATCTGTCCTACCAACTGGGCAAACTCATGTGGCTTAGCCAGACGCGGTGGATATGGCACCATCTGCCCCAAAGCATCCTGCACATGCTGTGGAAAGGCTTTCAGCATTGGTGTTTCCATAATCCCCGGTGCAATGGTCATCACGCGGATCGATTCACGGGCCAGTTCACGCGCTAGCGGCAAGGTCATCGCCACAATCGCACCTTTGGACGCAGAATAGGCCGCCTGACCAATCTGTCCTTCATACGCCGCCACTGAAGCGGTATTGACAATTACACCGCGCTCTTCTTCACCAGCTTGCAGTTGATATTTGGCCATCAGCTGCGCAGCAAAACGAATCATGTTAAAGCTGCCACTGACATTAATGTCCAGCACTTTCTGGAACATGCTTAAGCTATGTAAGCCTTCTTTGCCCAGCACTTTGGCTGAAGGTGCGATGCCGGCACAGTTGACCAGACCATTTAACTGGCCATAGTGCTGCTCAATCTCGGCAAAGAATTGCTCTACCGCGGCTTCATCGGTCACATCCAGCGCCTTAAACTGGGCTTTTTCACCCAATTGCTGTGCCATTTGCGTACCCAGCTCCTGATTCATATCGACCAGAATGACATTGGCCCCCTGCTCCACCAGATACTGTGCAGTAGCAGCGCCCAAACCAGATGCACCACCGGTAACCACACATACTTTTCCTTGAATCTTCATTTTATTTTCCCAAATAGTTTTGTTATCAATGACACATACTCGACTTAAGATGCAGAGTAATCAGACTCCAGCTTGAGTACAATTTCCAAATACAGCATCCTGCATGATGCCTTTGAACAATAGCATTTTTAACATAATTTTAAATTGAATAGACACGCGATGACGCCATCCCATTTGCATTATAGTAAAGGCACCATTTCTATTGCACTGGTGCATGAAGCACTGCAAGCCGCCCAGCAGCAAGGGGTGGAAATTCACTCCATTCTGACCCGGGCCGGTATTCCGCTGGAGCTGATGCATTCGGCCAAAGCGCGGGTGTCGGTGCTGCAATATGGGCAGCTGTGGATTGCCCTGGCCGATGCCATGAATGATGAGTTTTTTGGTATGGACAGCCATCCGCTGCGCCGTGGCAGTTATCGTTTATTGTCCAAATGGGTCTACTCTGCCGATACCATTGAAACCGCACTGAAAGAGATTCTAAAGTTTTTCAACCTGATTCTGGATGATCTGCGCGGGGAACTGCAGCTCAACAAAGATGCTGCTGTGCTGACCCTTCATGATCGGGCGCAGCCCAAAGCCATGTTCAGTTATGCGACTTATTTAATGCTGGTGCATAGCCTGATCTGCTGGCTCAGTGGACAGCGCATTGCCATTCAAAAAATCGAACTAAAATGCCCGGCTCCAAGCGATGATGCAGATTATCGGGTGCGCTTTTGTGAAAACATTCGCTATGAACAACCCGACAACCGAATCTATTTTGATGCGCAGGCTTTGGGTCTAAAAATCAAGCAGGATGAGCGCAGCTGGAAACGCTTTTTACAGCAAACCCCGTATAACCTGCTGGTGCGTTTTAAAAATCCGCATGCGTTAAGCACGATGATTCGCAAACAACTGATGCAGCGTCCGCCAAGTGAATGGCTGGAACTGCATGAACTGACCCGACAACTGAATATGTCAGGCGCCACTTTTCAGCGCCGTTTAAAACAGGAAGGTACCAGCTATCAGCTACTGAAAAATGAAATCCGCCGCGATACCGCGATTGAACTACTCTCGAAAACCGAGCTATCGCTACAAGATATTAGTGAACGGCTGAATTTTCATGATCCAAGTGCCTTTCACCGAGCCTTTAAAAAGTGGACTGGCTTAAATCCGGGGGCCTACCGGCAGAATCAAAGCTAGCCGTTATTTATGCTGATATTTTTAACTCAGAACTTTTAAATATAAGTTGCAATATGAAGCACTTGGCATTTCAAGTGCAGTATTTGAACCGGTCATTCATCGTAACAGCATTGCCAATCACACCAAAATAGATTAATTTTCACTCAATTTATCGCATAGATTCTATGCAATTTTGGCTGTAATCCCTCCTCCTCCTTGTTGTACTCCATCTTTAGAGGTTCCAATGCTTAAGATGATTGATGTGCTTGCACAAAATCTGGTTCAAAATTTTAATCACGCACTTTCTACTCCTTCAGAGCAACTTGATGAATTGCTGAATCAAGGCATTCTCAACACCTCTGAAGATCAGTTACGTAATGCGATGGCGGCATTTTTTGATCGTGAAGATGCGCTAGAAGCGGCACAAGCCTTAGATATTCCTCAGGAAGATCTGCACGCCTTACAAGCAGGCTTAGCACTTAAAGATGAAAACCTGAGCGAAACGGCAAAAATTGTAGCGCTGTGTCTGGCTTTAGAAACCGATAGCCTGGCTCAAGTGGAAGTATCTGACTGTCTGCAAGATTATCCAATGTAAATCTTGAGCAGTTACCCAACGCCTTATTCAAGTGACGCTACGGCGTCACTTTTTTTGACTGGATTATACTGAATCATCCCAACGTATACGGCTTGCATTGCCTTGTCCGGCTATGGAACACTACGGCTGAGCATCCGCGCAGAAGCACTATGATTATTCGGGATAAAAGCAACAGTTTCGCATTACTTTTTGCATGGTCAGGCACCATCTTGCCCAAGGTCATGCCGGCCTTAATGATGGTGGTGTTCATTTCCACCGTGCTGGTCTATCTGTCCTCGCATCATTATGTACAGGCGCCGGCCGTGCCCGCGATTGGCTTTACCATTTTCGGGGTTATACTGTCGATTTTCCTCAGTTTCAGAAATACTGCCAGTTATGAACGCTGGTGGGAAGGCCGCAAATTATGGGGGCAGCTGATTGCCACCTCACGCCATCTTGCCCGTGATTCCTATGTGTTGCCGCCCGCCGAACGTCAGGTGCTGATGTATCGGGTAATGCTGTTTAGCAATTTACTGAAAAACCGGCTGCGCACCCAGAATGAGCCGATTGATTTTTATCATAACAAGGTCAATTTAAGCCCGGCCGATTATCAGGCGCTGTTTGGGCATATTAATGCCGCCCAGTTTATTCTGGAACAGATTCAGAAAGATCTGGTCAAGGCCCTGCACAGCGGCGAACTGTCAGATATTGTCTATCATGGCCTGAACAAGCACATTATCAGCTTAGGGGATATTCAGGCCGGTTGTGACCGGATTCTGACCACACCTTTGCCGTTTTCGTATTCGGTATTGCTACACCGCACCGTGTACTGTTTCTGCTTTATTCTGCCTTTTAGTTTAGAGGCGAATTTAGGTATCTGGACCCCCATTCTGGTGGGATTGATTGCCTATCTGTTTTTGGGCTTGGATGCCTTAAGCGAACAGCTGGAAGAACCGTTTGGCCTGCAAGACAATGACCTGCCACTGAGTGCCATGGTCCGGCTAATCGAACGGGAAATGCTGAGTGCCTTGGGTGAGGAGTTACCTCCGGCCATTCAGGCGATTAAAGGCAACCTGACTTAATCGCCGAGTTGGCCGATAGTCACCCGATCATTACCGCCATAATCCAGAATGGTGCGTACCGCAACAAAACCGGCATCGTTAAAGATATTTTGCACAGCTACTGCCTGATCATAACCATGCTCTACAGCAATCCAGCCTTGCGGTTTTAACCAGTGCTTGCCTTGCTGAATAATAATCTCAAGATCAGATAAGCCCTGCTTGGCCGCAACTAAGGCCCGCTCAGGTTCGGTGGCCAAATCTTTCATATGCACGTCATCTGCCGCAATATACGGTGGATTCGACACAATCAGATCAAACCTCGGCTCGGCAGGAACGCCTAAAGCAGCAAACCAGGCGCCCAGCTTAAACTCTACCCGCTCCAAGTTATGCGTCTGCGCATTTTCTTTGGCAACCGCCAGAGTCGGCGGATAGATATCGGTTGCAGTCACCTGCCAATCCGGACGTTCCGATGCCAAGGCCAAGGCAATCGCACCGGTGCCGGTACCCAAGTCGATAATCGCCGCTTGTGCCGGTAAATCCAGTTGCAAACAGCTTTCTACCAGTACTTCGGTATCTGGTCTTGGCACCAGGGTATCTGGTGTGACTTTTAAATCCAGTGTCCAGAATGGCTGTGAACCGGTGACATAGGCCAAGGGTTCACCTGCTTCAATCCGAGCAATACCCGCAAGATATTGCTGTTCCTGTTCTGGGCTTAGCTCACGATCGGCCTGATATTTCAGCGCCAAGGCAGATAAACCTAGAATATGCTCCAGTAGCCAGAGATTTTCCTGACGTTCGTAGCTGTCTGCTACGCCACGAATGGCCAGTGCATCGGCAATTTTCATTAGCCACCATTTTGCTGGGCAAGTAAAGCCAGCTGATCGGCCTGATATTCACGGTGCAGGCTGTCCAGCAATTCGGTTAAATCACCTTCCATCACTGCATCTAACTTATATAAAGTTAAGTTAATACGATGATCGGTCATCCGCCCTTGCGGATAGTTATAGGTGCGAATACGCTCGGAACGGTCACCGGAACCGACCAAGTCACGACGCATTTCCGAAGTGGCAGCATCTGCTGCAGCACGTTTGGCATTTTCCAGACGTGAGGCCAATAAGGCCATGGCTTTGGCTTTGTTCTTGTGCTGCGAACGTTCTTCCTGACATTCCACTACCGTTCCGGTTGGAATATGGGTAATACGCACCGCAGAGTCAGTTTTGTTGACGTGCTGACCACCGGCACCCGACGCGCGGTAGGTATCAATACGTAAATCTGCCGGGTTAATATCCACCGTGGTATCGACATCAATTTCAGGCAAAATAGCCACGGTACAGGCGGACGTATGTACACGGCCTTGCGATTCAGTTGCCGGAACACGCTGGACACGATGTGCGCCACTTTCAAATTTCAGGCGGCCATAGACCCCGTCACCATTAACCAGACAAATCACTTCTTTATAGCCGCCGTGTTCGCCTTCGTTTTCTGACAGCACTTCAATACGCCAGCCTTGAGATTCGGCATATTTGCTGTACATGCGGAATAAATCGCCGGAGAAAATTGCTGCTTCATCACCACCGGTGCCGGCACGAATTTCCAGATAGGCCGAGTTGGCATCATTCGGATCTTTAGGAATCATCAGGATGTTTAAATCCGCTTCCAGCTGTTCAATCAGTGCCTTGTTTTCCTTGATCTCTTCCTGCGCCATCTCTTTAAAGTCAGGATCGGACAGCATTGCTTCAGCCGTTTCAATATCGGCTTCGGCCTGGGTATATTTGCCCCAGACTTCGGTAATTTCGCTCAGGTCATTGTGTTCGCGCGACAGCTGGCGAAAGCGTTTGTTATCGGAAATGACTTCAGCATCGGCCAAGAGTGCTGTTAATTCTTCGTGACGGTCAGAAAGTTGATCTAATCGTAAACGTAACGATTCTTTCATTGTGCAAATTATCTCAATATACAGGCTGTCGCCCTAATTCAATAAGGCCAGCGAAATCAAAAAATTGCCATAGTTTAACGATTCTGGCCAGCAAATAACATCTTTATTCGTAGCAGAAACTGCGTGGTTGATGGTCAAATCCGGCAAATACGCTACAGCGTGCAAGAGATGCATCCTGCCTCTTTCAATTTAAAGTCTGGGCTGCCGATAAAATCGACAGTTTTAATACAACTTATACAAAGCCGAAACCAAAGCACTGAATTATGAAGGTGCCTCTCCATATTTGCAGGGAATCCTTTTGTTACATTTACTGCCATCAAATGACATTAAAAAGTCCGCTCTTGGACATGGAGTGAATATGAAACTCAATGCTGTTTTATTAAGTGCAACGCTTGCTGCCACTTCTTTCATGACGGTGAATGCACATGCTGACAATGCGACCCGTGTAGCTGCAGCCAGTGCCTTAGGTAGTGTCGCAGGTACAGCCTTAGGTAAAAACATGGGCGGTACCACGGGTGCAACCATTGGTGCGGCTTTAGGTGGTGCAGGTGGCGCAGCTGTAGCCAGTAACAAACGCCATCGTACTGAATCTGCCATTGGCGGTGCCTTAGGTGGCGGTGCGGGTTATACCGTGGGTCAGAACATGGGCGGTACGAATGGTGGTTATATTGGTGCAGCGCTCGGTGCAGCCGGTGGTGCAGCGCTGGGTAACAAGATTTCCAAAGATAAAGAATACGACCGTTACCAGGAACGTAAATGGAAGAAAAAACGTCGTCGTTAATTCTCCCCTTGTAAAAAAGCATCTTCAGGATGCTTTTTTTACGCCTGGGATTTCATTTTTTCAGTAGATGGATGAGGAGGCAATTATGAAGAGATTCGACAGAAAAATTACACAGCGTTGACCAAAATTAGCATTTTGACACCTGTGCCCTCCACGATCTTTTCTCAAAGTTTTTCTACATTAAAGTCAAGACAAATTGAATGTGCTCTTTGGAGTGTAACCATGAAGATCAACAAAATTTTATTGAGTACAGTACTGGCCAGCTCAGCACTTATGATGGGTACAGCACACGCCGATAACAACACCCGTGTCGCAGTAGGTTCGGCCTTGGGTGGTGTGGTCGGTGCAGCCATTGGCCAGCAAATGGGCGGCTCAACCGGTGCATTAATTGGTTCGGCCTTGGGTGGTGCCGGTGGTGCAGCGGTCTCTGCCGATAAACGTGACCGCAATGGTGCAGCCATTGGTGCCGCTTTAGGCAGTGCCGGTGGTTATAGTGTCGGTAAAAACATGGCCGGCAGCAATGGCGGTTATATTGGCGCAGCCTTAGGTGGTGGCGCCGGAGCAGTGTTAGGTACCAAAGTCAGCGAAGATCGCCGTTATGATGACCGTTATGACCGTCGCTACGACAGCCGTGGCTACCGTTACAACGATTACCGTTATAATGACCGTTACCGCGGTGATAATGGCTTGCATCTGGGTCATTACAAAAACGGGAAACGCCGTTAATTTCAAAGTTCAGAATCTGAACCTATCACAAGCACCTTCGGGTGCTTGTATTGTTTTACACGCTAAAACTTTATATCGAAAAAAAACGATATACAAATACCGGGACAGAACGTATGCTGTGAGCCATATATATGTGAATAGAGAACGCCAATGCGCAGTTTAAAAGACACACAATTTTCCATTCTGGAACTGGCACCGGTTCGTGACGATAAAACCATTCAATTTTCCCTGCATCATGCGCTAGAGCTGGCGCAACGGGCAGAAAAACTGGGCTATGCCCGCTTCTGGCTGGCTGAACATCATAATATGGACGGAATTGCCAGCTCGGCCACAGCGGTGCTGCTCGGCTATATTCTGGCCAACACCCAGACTTTAAAAGTGGGTTCTGGCGGGATTATGTTGCCCAACCACGCCCCTTTAGTGGTGGCAGAACAGTTCGGTACACTGGCTACACTCTATCCGGACCGGATTGAGCTGGGTCTTGGTCGTGCGCCCGGCACCGATCAGACCACCATGCGTGCCTTGCGCCGTGGCCGTCAGGAAACTGAAGACCAGTTCCCGCAAGATGTGCTGGAAATTCTGCACTATTTCAAAGAACCTGAACCGCAGCAACGCATTGTAGCGACGCCGGGACAAGGCACCCATGTTCCGGTCTGGTTACTCGGTTCCAGCCTGTTTAGTGCCCAGCTGGCAGCCCGATTGGGTCTGCCCTACTCGTTTGCCTCACACTTTGCGCCGCGGATGCTCGGTCAGGCCATTCAGCTGTATCGGGATAACTTCCAGCCGTCTGAATATCTAGATCGGCCTTATGTATCGATGGGCGTGCCAACGGTCGTGGCGGCCACCGATGAAGAAGCGCAGTTTTTGGCTACCAGTGCCTATCAGCGGGTCTTAGGTTTAATGCGTGGTCAGAGCCTGAAATTAAAAGCGCCAGTCGCCAGCATGGACGGTTTATGGTCACCGGCTGAAAAAATGTCAGTCGATAACTTCTATGCCATGGGGCAAATTGGCTCACCGGCGACTGTTAAAGCCGGCTTAGAACAGTTATTGAGCCGTTATGAGGTCGATGAGTTTATCTTTACCTGTGATGTCTATGACACTGAAAAACGTCTGCAAAACTTTGACTACCTGATGCAGCTCAAATAAGTTTCATCGAGCTGTGATGGCGCCTGTAAACCATATGGATTTGCAGGCTTTTTTATTGTGATGGTGAATCTATTCTCGCCCCATCCTGCACCGATATTTTAGTCACCGTGACCGAAATGACTGGCCAGATAGTTAAAGCGCTTTACCTTCCAGCAAGAGCTGACTAAAAATAGAGTAAAACATCTAAATTGATAAAACCAAGAATGAAAGGATGCCCTCATGGTCGTTAAACAGCAGGATACCGGCAAAAGCGTATTTGAAAATTGTGCAGCAGACTTTCATGCCTTTCAGGGGCTTTGCATCAGTGCCAAAGACAGTAAACAGCATGACTTCAGTCAACGCAGCGTGGCGATTATTGGTGCCAATCAGGACAGTGTCTCGCAGCTGGACAAAATTGCCCAGGTCGCCAGTCAGGTCAAAGTCTTTCAGATTGAACCGCACTTTGTATTACCAAGTACCGAACGCGGTATCCATCGTTTAATCAGCCATCCGCTGGTATTTAAAAACCGCCGGCTGTTTAATAACCGGGTCAAGAATATTCTGGCCTTGCGCTTTTTAGATGCGCAAGTGGTAGATACCTGGCTAAAACGTCAGCTGACCCCGAATATTGCCGATACCCAGCACGCCTATTTTAAATCGGACAGTTATTATGCTGCGCTGCAACGCGACAACTGTCAGTTAATTACCTGGCCCATTGCCCGAATTGCAGAACACAGTATTTATACCATTGATGGCAGTGAATATAAGGTCGATGTAATTATTACCACCCACCGTAATCCAGAAAAGTAAATATAGGTACAAGTAAATTAAAAGAGCGGTAAATTAAGAGAAAAGTGTTATTAATTTTCAAGTCGATTAGAGCAGTGGATGAAATAGGATTTTAGACCGTTTTTTTAGTTTTTGAATTTGATTTCAGTCTAATATCCACTGGAATACTGCAGCCTGCAGTATTCCAGTGTTAACCACAATTACTTAACCAATACGACGTTTCAGACCGGTCATTTGCAGGACACGGGTCGAAATTTCTTCAATCGACATTTCAGACACATTCAGGTATTTAATCCCTTCAGAAATATAAATGCCTTCAATGGCGCGTAATTCCATCTGGCACTGGTTAAAGCTGGCATAACGGCTATTGGCCTTACGTTCGGTACGAATTGCCACCAGACGCTCGGCATCAATCATCAAACCAAATAATTTATGTTTATGTGGGCGCAACACGGCTGGCAAACGGTTATCATCCAGATCTTCTTCGGTCAGTGGATAGTTGGCCACACGTATACCAAACTGTAATGACAAATAAATCGAGGTTGGGGTTTTACCGGAACGGGATACGCCAATGAGAATCAGATCAGCTTTGTCATAGTGACGGGTACGCGCACCATCATCATTGTCCAAAGCAAAATGCACCGCATCAATACGTGCTTTATACGATTCTGAATCAGTTACAGCATGGGTCTGCCCCACCAGCGTGGTTGGCTGTGTGCCCAGCACATCGGCCAGTTTGCTGATCAGCCCCTCAAATACGTCCAGATTGACGGCATTGGCGGTGTTGATAATATCGCGCACATACGGATCGACCAAAGTATCAAATACCAGTGGCGGCTGACCATCTAATTCGGCACGTCGGTTAATTTCTGACACCACATCGGTGGCTGCTTCTTCCGAGCTAATATAGGGAATAATATGAATGTCAAAATCGACATTCGGAAACTGCGCTAAAAGGGAGTGTCCCAAGGTTTCGGCTGTAATTGCGGTTCCATCGGAAATAAAGAACACACTCCGCTTAATTTGTTTACCTTCGGACATTAAAATTCTCCTTAAACATTTGTCTTAGTGCTATATAATCTTTATAGTAAACTGATCTTACATGACTGTCGCTTAGTTAAATTAAAAAGCTAAGCATATTCAATATAATTTCATGACAAGATAGTGATTAATACTGCAAAAGTGGAGTAACAACTTTGGAAGCGCGCGTAATTGGTCTAGAAAAATTAGGGAAACACGACGTTGAGCTCGTAGGTGGGAAAAACTCATCTCTGGGCGAAATGATCAGCCATTTGTCTAATGCTGGCGTCTCTGTACCAGGTGGCTTTGCGACAACGGCTCAAGCTTATCGTGAATTTCTCGAGCAAAGTGGCCTAAACGCTAAAATTCAAGCCGAGCTTAAAACGTTAAATGTAGATGACGTCAATGCTCTTGCTGAGACAGGCGCAAAAATCCGTCAATGGATTGTCGACACTCCGCTTACGGCAGAACTTGAAAAAGAAATCCGCGATGCTTTCGCAGAACTTTCTAACGGCAACCCTGACATCGCGGTTGCCGTTCGTTCATCTGCTACCGCAGAAGATTTGCCAGATGCTTCTTTCGCGGGCCAGCAGGAAACTTTCCTGAACATCCGTGGCATCGACAACGTCCTGATTGCCATTAAAGAAGTATTTGCCTCTTTGTACAACGACCGCGCAATTTCTTACCGTGTACACCAAAACTTTGACCATGATGTTGTTGCCCTGTCTGCTGGCATACAACGCATGGTGCGCTCAGAAACAGGTGCTGCAGGTGTAATGTTCACCCTGGATACAGAATCTGGTTTCCGTGATGCAGTCTTTATTACGGCTTCTTACGGTCTGGGTGAAATGGTAGTACAAGGTGCGGTTAACCCGGACGAATTCTATATCTCTAAGCCGCTGTTAAGAGCAGGTAAACACGCAGTTTTACGTCGTAACCTTGGTTCTAAACACCAGAAAATGATTTATGGTGAAGAAGGTGCGGCTGGTAAATCTGTGGTTGTGGTTGATGTTGAAAAAGCGGATCGTCAACAGTTCGCCTTAAATGATCACGAACTGCAAGAACTGGCAAAACAGGCGTTAATCATTGAAGAGCACTACGGTGCACCAATGGACATCGAATGGGCCAAAGATGGTGATGACGGTTTAATTTATATTGTTCAGGCGCGTCCAGAAACAGTGAAAAGCCGTCAAAACGTGGGCACCATGGAACGTTATCTGCTGAAACAACGCGGCACTGTATTGTGTGAAGGCCGTTCAATTGGTCAGCGTATCGGTTCTGGTAAAGTCCGCATCGTAACCTCGATTAAAGAAATGGACAAAGTCCAGGACGGTGATGTACTGGTTTCTGACATGACCGACCCGGATTGGGAACCAGTGATGAAACGTGCCGCTGCCATTGTCACAAACCGTGGTGGTCGTACCTGTCACGCCGCGATTATTGCACGTGAGTTAGGTGTTCCTGCAATTGTGGGTTGTGGTAATGCCACTGAAGTCTTGACTGACGGTCAGGAAGTGACTGTATCTTGTGCTGAAGGTGATACCGGTTTCATTTACGAAGGTGCTTTAGATTTTGAAGTACAACGTAACTCAATCGAGTCGATGCCTGCGCTGCCGTTCAAGATCATGATGAACGTGGGTAACCCGGACCGTGCATTTGACTTCGCGCAAATTCCAAACGAAGGCATTGGCCTGGCACGTCTTGAGTTCATCATTAACCGTATGATTGGTGTGCATCCAAAAGCACTACTGAATATTGACAGCTTGCCACGTGAAACACGTGCAGCCGTAATGGCACGTACTGCGGGTTATACTTCTCCAGTTGAATTCTATGTGGAAAAACTGGTAGAAGGTATTTCAACGCTGGCAGCCGCGTTTGCAGACAAGCCAGTCATCGTGCGTATGTCTGACTTCAAATCAAACGAATATGCCAACCTGATTGGCGGTAAGTTATACGAGCCGGAAGAAGAAAACCCGATGCTAGGCTTCCGTGGTGCAAGCCGTTATGTATCAGACAACTTCCGTGACTGCTTCGAGCTTGAATGTCGCGCACTGAAAAAAGTCCGTGATGAAATGGGCTTAACCAACGTACAAATCATGATTCCATTTGTACGTACTGTGGCTGAAGCGAAACGTGTGATGGAACTGCTGGCACAAAATGGCCTGAAACGTGGTGAAAATGGTCTGAAAGTGATCATGATGTGTGAATTACCAACCAACGCCCTGTTGGCTGAGCAATTCCTTGAACACTTCGACGGTTTCTCAATCGGTTCAAACGACTTGACCCAGTTAACCCTTGGTTTAGACCGTGACTCAGGTATTGTTTCTCACCTGTTTGATGAACGTGATGCAGCGGTAAAAGCCCTGCTGTCGATGGCGATTCATGCTTGCCGTAAAGCCGGTAAATATGTCGGCATCTGTGGTCAAGGTCCTTCTGACCACCCTGACCTGGCAAAATGGCTGATGGAACAAGGGATTGAATCTGTATCGCTGAACCCAGACTCAGTATTAGACACCTGGTTCTTCCTTGCTGAAGAAAAAGCTCAACAAGCTTAATAAAACATGTTAAAAAAGACCCATTCATTGGGTCTTTTTTATTTATAGATTTGAGATTTAAACTTTATGCAGATTTACTTGGCACGAAATAATCAACAAGCCGGTCCATATACCCTGGAGCAAGTAAACCAGATGCTTGCCAGCCAGCAAGTGTTACTGACAGATCTTGCATGGCATCAAGGGATGACAGAATGGAAAGCTTTAGGTGAGCTCACCCAAGGTAAACTTGTATATCAACCTGAAGGCTACGAGCCTGCGCCGGCCGCACCGGAAGCATCACCGTTTCAGCAGCCGCAGAATACTGCCAGCTATAACAATTCAAGCCTGAACCAGCCGCAAGCAAAAGCCACTCAAACCGAACTGGCCTCTATCGGCACCCGTGCACTGGCGAAAATTATTGACCTGTTGCTGTGGTTACCGGCTGCCGCCATTCCATCTTTCTTTTTAACGCAGGACCAGTTTGGTCAACTGTCTGAACTGCAACAAAAAATGCAGTCAGCCACCAGCTCTGATCAGGCCGTGCAACTACAGTCGGAACTGTTTCGCCTGATTCCTGCCGATGCCTGGCAAATGATGGCTATTTACCTGCTGATTATGCTCGGGATTCAGGCATTTCTACTGGCCAAAAGTGGACAGAGTATTGGTAAACGTTTAACCAAAATCAAGATTGTTGATGCTGAAGACCATAGCAAAGTAGGCCTGACCCGCGTGTTCGCCCTGCGTACCCTGGTTTTCATTATTTTGAATCTATTATTCATGCCGTTTATTACAATTGCCGATTATATCTTCGCTTTGGGTGAAAAACGTCAGACCTTGCATGACAAACTGGCCAAAACCAAAGTCGTAAAGCAAGAAAAATAAAAGATCAAAAAAGGGATGAAATTTCATCCCTTTTTTATTCATTACATTGATATACAAATAAAAATATTTCGTAAAAAAGTTAATTCCGAGTGACAAAATCGGTTTTTATTACAGTCCTTTAAAGGCGCTTTTTGAGTAGCTTAGTTTGTCGATATCAGGCATAATGCCCTACAACGTAGCGGTGTATCATGATTGACAAGGATTTTTGCGTCAAAAAAATACTTATCAATCATGCGACACTATAATCGCTATCCCATAATTAAATTAGGGAATGGGACTCTTCACCGAGGTTGTAAAATGAGACAAACGATTTTAGCTGTATTGTCTTTATCTACGATGGCTGCACTCTTAACCGGGTGTGGTGGTGATATGGTACTTCTAAACTCGCAAGGTCCAGTTGCTGAAGGTCAATCGAACCTGATGATGACTGCGATCTACTTGATGCTATTAGTGGTGATTCCTTCAATCATCATGGCATTATGGTTTGGTTGGAAATATCGCGCATCAAATAAAGATGCAGACTATAAACCAACATGGGCACACTCTACTGCGATTGAAATCGTGGTTTGGGGTATCCCGGTTATTATTATTGGTATTCTAGCTTGGTTAACTTGGTGGGGTTCCCACAAGTATGACCCATACCGTCCAATCGAGTCAGATAAGGCTCCATTAACTGTTCAGGTTATTGCTGAACAATTCAAATGGATCTTCATCTACCCAGAACAGAACATTGCGACTGTTAACGAAATCCGCTTCCCAGAGCAAACGCCGGTAAGCCTTCGCTTAACATCCAACTTTACAATGAACTCGTTCTTTATCCCTGCATTGTCTGGTCAGATTTATGCAATGGCGGGTATGCAGACTCACCTGAACCTATTAGCGAACAGCACCGGTCAATACCGCGGCTTCTCGTCTAACTACTCAGGTTACGGTTTCTCTCAAATGCGCTTCCTTGCTCACTCTGTAACTGAAGCTGATTTTGATCAATGGGTAACTGCGGTTAAAGCCGGACAAGGCACAACGATCAATCCTGAAGCTGTTCAAAAAACAGTTCTAGATCAAGCTGAATTTGCATCTTTACGTGACGGTAACCGTTCACAGAAACAAATTGATGCAATGGTTCGTAACGCGAAA
Source organism: Acinetobacter sp. C15 (assembly GCF_013420645.1). Lineage (NCBI taxonomy): Bacteria > Pseudomonadati > Pseudomonadota > Gammaproteobacteria > Moraxellales > Moraxellaceae > Acinetobacter > Acinetobacter sp. C15. The sequence goes on along the minus strand of NZ_VOXR01000011.1, from coordinate 47,555 downwards.
ACAGAACTAGAGAAAAAACTTGCTGCAACTGCTGAAGCAGAAGGTCCTTATAAGACTCAGCCACATCCTGTGACTTATTACTCTTCTGTAGAGCAAGGCTTGTTTGAATCTGTGATCAATAAATACATGAGTAACTATCATGGTGCAGACCATTCAGCTCAAGCTGAAACTGCGCTTGAAGCGCCTGCTTCAGAAGCTCATGTAAACGTTGAACATGCGACTGCTTCTGTAGAGGAATAAGACATGTTTGGTAAGTTAGGACTAGATGCAATTCCGTACGATCCAATCGTACAGGCTACAGTTGTAATGATGATCCTGGGCGGTCTCGTTCTTGTTGCGGGTATTACCTACTTCAAGAAATGGGGTTACCTGTGGAATGAATGGTTCACATCTGTAGACCATAAAAAAATTGGTATCATGTATATCATCGTGTCTGTGGTCATGCTGCTGCGTGGTTTCGCCGATGCGATCATGATGCGTCTTCAGCAATTCCTTGCACGAGGTGGTGGCGAAGGTTATTTACACCCTGAGCACTACGACCAGATCTTCACCGCGCACGGTGTGATCATGATCTTCTTCGTGGCAATGGGTCTTGTAGTAGGCTTGATGAACATCTCTGTACCTTTACAGATTGGTGCTCGTGACGTTGCCTTCCCATTATTAAACTCTTTAAGCTTCTGGCTGTTCGCTGGTGCTGTGGGTCTAATCATGGTTTCACTTGCACTTGGTGAGTTCGCTGCAACAGGCTGGATGGCTTATCCTCCACTGTCAGGTATTGAATACTCTCCAGGCGTAGGTATGGACTACTACATCTGGGCATTACAGATCTCCGGTTTAGGTACGCTTCTAACGGGTGTTAACTTCTTCGTTACCATCATCAAGATGCGTGCGCCTGGCATGAAATTAATGGACATGCCGATCTTTACCTGGACATCTTTATGTACAGCGGTACTGATCATTGCTTCATTCCCAGTGTTAACTGCAACAATTGCAATGTTATCACTTGACCGTTACTTCGGTTTCCACTTCTTTACAAACGACATGGGTGGTAGCCCAATGTTGTATGTAAACCTGATCTGGACTTGGGGTCACCCTGAAGTTTATATCTTGGTATTACCAGCATTTGGTATTTACTCAGAAGTTGTTGCGACGTTCTCTCGTAAAACGTTGTTCGGCTACAAATCAATGGTGTATGCAACTGTAGCAATTACTGTATTGTCTTTCGTTGTATGGGTTCACCACTTCTTTACCATGGGTGCAGGTGCCAACGTTAACGCGTTCTTCGGTATCATGACCATGATTATTGCGATCCCGACGGGTGTGAAAATCTTCTCTTGGTTATTCACCATGTACAAGGGCCGCATCACCTACACAACTCCAATGCTGTGGACACTTGGCTTCCTGGTGACTTTCGGTATCGGTGGTTTAACAGGTGTATTAATGGCAGTTCCACCAGCGGACTTCCTGGTACACAACTCTTTATTCCTGATCGCTCACTTCCATAACGTAATTATTGGTGGTGTAGTATTCGCGATGTTCGCAGGTATCATTTTCTACTGGCCAAAAATGTTTGGTTGGAGACTGAATGAAACTTGGGGTAAAGCTGCATTCTGGTTCTGGTTCTTAGGTTTCTACTTTGCGTTCATGCCGCTGTATATCCTTGGTTTCATGGGTATGACGCGTCGTCTGAACACATATGACAACCCAGATTGGGACCCATATGTCATGATCGCGATGGTGGGTGCGGTAATGATTGCCATTGGTATTGCATGCTTCTTAATGCAAATCATTGTTGGCTTCTTGCAACGTAACCAGCGTCTTGACCACACTGGCGACCCTTGGGATGGCCGTACCCTTGAATGGGCGACTTCATCTCCTGCTCCGTTCTATAACTTTGCGCATCTTCCAAAGATCAATGGTATTGATACTTTCTGGACTGACAAAGAGAATGGCGTAGCTTACGCGAAACCAGCGAAGTACGAAGACATCCACATGCCAACCAACCGTGCTGCGGGCTTTGTGATTGCTATGTTTATCACAGTAATGGGCTTTGCACTTATCTGGCACATCTGGTGGTTAGTAGTTGTAACGTTTATCGCGTCTATCATTTCGTTCATCGTGAGCTCGTTCACGAAGAAAGTGGACTACTATGTTCCTGCAGCAGAAGTAGAACGCATTGAAAACGAACGTTATGCCTTACTTGAAAAACACTTGAAGAAGGACTAAGACAATGGCTGAGGTACTTCATCACGACAACCACGGACACGATGAGCATCATCACGATGATACTGACATCACTGTCTTTGGTTTCTGGACTTACTTGATGAGTGACTTGATCATTTTCGGTACACTCTTCATTGCATTCGCTGTATTAAGCAGCCACGTTCCAGTTGGTACTCCAAGTGCAAAAGATCTTTTTGGCGAGTCTTTAGGTTTCGTTTTAACTGAAACCTTCGCCCTGCTGATCTCTTCAGTAACCTTTGGTTTTGCAGTTCTGGCTGCATACAAAAAAGATGTTGCTAAAGTTTTAACTTGGTTAGGCATCACATGGATCTTCGGTGCGATCTTTATTGGCATGGAACTATATGAGTTCAATCATTTAGTTCACGCTGGTCATGGCCCAAGCGTTAGTGCGTTCTTATCTGCGTTCTTTACTTTAGTTGGTACGCACGGTATTCACGTTACTTCTGGTCTGGTATGGATGATCGTGTTAATGATTCAAATCAAGAAATATGGTTTGACTCTACCTAACATGCGTCGTCTTGCTTGCCTAAGCTTGTTCTGGCACTTCCTTGACATCGTATGGATCTGTGTATTCAGCGTCGTTTACTTGATGGGAGTTCTATAATGGGTCACGATCACAACGCTGCTGGCGCATCACACGGTAACTTCAAGCAGTACTCTGTTGGCTTTATCCTGTCTGTTATTTTAACCGTTATTCCTTTTGGTATGGTTATGGCAGGTGGTTTTAGCCGCAGTCTGCTGGTCACAGTTATTGCGATTACTGCAGTTGCTCAGGTTCTTGTACAGTTAGTTTACTTCCTGCACATGAACTCGTCTTCAGAACAACGCTGGAACGTGATTGCGTTTATTTATACAATCCTCTGTATCGCTATTCTGTTAGTCGGTTCAGTATGGATTATGAACTACCTTCACTACAACATGATGATCTAAACTGGTTGTCATGCTGAAAAAGTATTTATTCCTGACTAAGCCAGGAATTCTCTTCGGTAACTTCGTTACCACTTTGGGTGGCTACTTTGTAGCCACTCAAGGTTCTGTAGATTTCCTTCTCCTGCTTCTTACCCTTCTGGGCACTACCCTGGTAGTGGCATCTGGATGTGTGGTTAATAACGTAATTGACCAAGACATCGACCAAAAAATGCAACGTACACAAAATCGTGCGATGGTAAAAAAAACCATTTCAGTTCCGGTTGCTTTAGCGTTTGCTTTAGTACTGGGTGTACTGGGTTTTAGCATTTTATGGTTTGGGGTAAATGCGTACGCTTTCTTTTTTGCCGTGATTGGTTTTGTAGTTTATGTCGGCTTTTATAGCTTATGGACCAAACGCACCACCATTCATCAGACCATTATTGGTAGTATTTCGGGCGCAAGCCCACCGGTTATTGGTTATACTGCGGTTGCAAACCAGTTTGACCTGGCTGCCCTGCTTATTTTTCTGGGCTATGCACTGTGGCAAATGCCGCATTCCTGGGCGATTGCCATTTACCGTTTCGATGACTACAAAAATGCAGGTATCCCAATTTTACCTGTGGCGCGTTCTGTGTATCGCACCAAAGTAGAATCGCTAATTTATGTGATTCTGTTTACAGTGGTCATGAATGCCTTATTTGTATTTGGATATGCCAACTGGTTATATCTGCTGATTTTAAATGCCCTGTGTATTTACTGGCTGTACATTGCCATCCTCGGCTTTAAAGCAGAAAATGATCAGCTGTGGGCAAAACGCTTTTTCCTGTTCTCTGTAATTTTAATTACCGTGATCAGTTTAAGCTTCAGCATTACTGCGCAAGCTCCTGCAAATTCAATCATCCTCTTTTAAAAGATAGAGCCCTCTCTATCTTTTAAGATGGGACTCCCCTTCTAATTCCAGTTTTCTTTTCTTCGATCTCTTTTTCTGATTTATAGATACTTACTCTCTATTAGTAAGCTTATTACCATAATTCCCCCACCTCACTCTTTTGTTGAAATAAGTGATCAAGCTCTTTGTTCAATGGCTTGTATTTCGTTAGCAAAAGCACTAAAATTCACGCTTCGCAATTTTGCGACACAACCCTGGTTGTGACTCCTTGCTTCTGGCTATTTGGTCAGGGGCTGCATAAACCGTAAGGAGCTGACAATGCGTCACTACGAAATCGTACTTTTGGTACACCCAGACCAAAGCGATCAAGTTGTGGGTATGGTAGAACGTTACCTGACTCACATCAAAGAAGCTGAAGGTCAAATTCACCGTTTAGAAGATTGGGGCCGTCGTCAATTGGCTTACCCAATTAACAAAATTCACAAAGCGCACTACATTTTAATGAACGTTGAATGTGGTCAAACGACTCTTGATGAACTTGAAGAATTGTTCCGTTATAACGACGCGATCCTTCGTAGCTTAATCATCCGTCGTGAAAACGCTATCACTGAAGAGTCTTTACTGGCTAAGAGTGCTGAAGAAAAACGTGCGCGTAAAGCTCAACGTGAAGAAGCACAACAAGTTAACCAAGACTCTGCTGAAGCATAAGGAGAACATCAATGGCACGTTTTTACCGTCGTCGCAAGTTCTGCCGCTTTACAGCTGAGAACGTTACGTACATCGACTACAAAGATATCGATACTTTAAAACAGTACATCACTGAAAACGGCAAGATCGTTCCTAGCCGTATTACAGGTACTAAAGCTCGTTACCAACGTCAATTAGCGCTTGCGATCAAACAAGCTCGCTACTTAGCGTTGATCCCTTACACTGACAATCATAAGTGAGGTTGAGCTGTGGATATTATCTTATTACAACGCATTAAAAACCTTGGTAAATTAGGCGATAAAGTATCAGTTAAAGCTGGTTACGGCCGTAACTTCCTTATCCCTCAAGGTAAAGCAGTTGCTGCGACTGAAGCAAACACTGCTGCTTTTGAAGCTCGTCGTGCTGAACTTGAGAAGCAAGAAGCTGAAGTATTGGCTGCTGCTCAAGCACGTGCTGACCAACTGAACGAAGTAAATATCGTAATCACTGCGAAAGCGGGTGACGAAGGTAAATTATTCGGTTCAATCGGTACTCGTGACATCGCTGACGCGTTAACGAACGCTGGTTTAGAAGTAGACCGTTCAGAAGTTCGTTTACCAAACGGTGCGCTTCGTCACACTGGTGAATTCAACATCGCAATCCAATTGCACCATGATGTTGTTGCTGAAGTTCTCGTTACTATCGTATCTGAGTAATTTCTCGCAAGAAAAAAGGGCATGCCTTGGCATGCTCTTTTTTTATTTCTGTAAAAATCTCCTCACCTTTTTGTAAGCTATCCGTTCTTAAAATCTGCTCGCTTTTTTTGCCAGAGCGCGTATGATTTGTGGTTACACCGTTTATTGAATTCATGCTATAAGACCACCGGTTTTATTTGGTATTCATCGTATTAAAATCAGGGAATTATATGTCACAGGCGCTGGCCAACACCAAACCAACTCCAGTCAAAACAGAGAGTTCCAGCAACGATTCCGGTGCACTCAAAGAGTTTCGCACCCCGCCTCATAACCTGGCCATTGAGCAGGCCGTTCTGGCTGCCCTCATGACCGTGGCCGAATCACTGGAACAGGTCGGAGATGTATTACAGGAATCCGATTTCTACGCCACGCGACACAAATATATTTACCGTGCCATTGATACCCTGGCCAAAGAAAATTCCCCTTATGATGCCGTTCTGGTCAATGACTGGCTGATCAAGCACAATCTGCTTGATGCCATTGGTGGTGAAGAATATCTCATGCAGCTGATGGCCGATTCACCATCGAGTTTCTATAACCTGGAAACTTATGCGGCTAAAATTAAAGAGTTTTCGACCTTAAGAAACATGATTAAAGTCAGCTCGGAAATTCTGCAAAATGCCTATGACACCAAAGGCCGCACTGTCAGTGAAATTCTAGACCTCGCTGAAACCAATATTTTCCAGATTGCCGAGCAGCACAATAACAACAAGAAAAATGCCGGTCCGAAAGCCATTAATACCGTCGTGGCCGATGTATTCGACAAGTTAAATGAACTGTCGCAAATGGATGGCAACATTACCGGTCTGACCACCGGCTTTGTCGAGCTGGACAATAAAACTTCGGGGATGCAAGCTGGCGACCTGATTATTGTTGCGGCCCGTCCGTCAATGGGTAAAACCACTTTTGCCATGAACCTGGTTGAAAGTGTACTGTTCAATAACGACCTGCCGGCGCTGGTTTACTCCATGGAAATGCCAGCCGATTCAATTGCCATGCGTCTGATTTCCTCGTATGGCAAAGTGCATCAGGGGAATTTACGTTCCGGCAAACTCAGCGGCGATGAATGGTCCAAAGTCACCGGCACCATTTTACAGCTACAAGAAAAGCATTTATATATTGATGACTCATCAGCACTGCCTCCAACCGAAGTACGTTCGCGTGCACGCCGAATTGCCAAACAGCACGGCGGCAAACTCGGCTGTATCATGGTCGACTATTTGCAGCTGATGAAAGTACCGGGCATGGGCGATAACCGTGTCGGCGAGATTTCAGAAATTTCGCGTAGCTTGAAAGCCCTGGCCAAAGAAATGCAATGTCCGGTCATTGCCCTCTCCCAGCTCAACCGCTCGCTGGAAAACCGTCCCAACAAACGCCCGGTAATGTCCGACTTACGTGAATCGGGTGCGATTGAGCAGGATGCCGACTTGATCATGTTCATTTACCGTGATGAGGTCTATAACAAGGAATCTAAAGAAGCCGGTACTGCCGAAATTATTATTGGTAAACAGCGTAACGGCCCGATTGGCACCGTGCGTCTGGCGTTTGAAGGCCAATACACCCGCTTTAGTAACCTTTCCCCTGAGTTTTATGCTCAGTACGATGATGATGAATAATTCAGCCATCATTGCCTTTCCATGACCCTGTAGGAGTAAATAAGGGTGCGCCAAGCTACAGTTTATATTGATCGCGCTGCGCTTCAATATAATTTAAACCGTGTCAGACAACTTGCCCCAACTGCCAAAATTGTCAGTATGGTCAAAGCCAATGCTTATGGACATGGCGTTAAAGACTGCTTAGCAGCCTTACAAGACAGCGATGCCTTTGGTGTCGCCTGTTTACAAGAAGCACTGGAAATTCGTGAACTGGGGTTCCAGCAACCCATCACCCTGATTGAAGGCGTGTTCACTAAAGATGAAATGCCAATTGTCATTGAACGGAATATCGAGATTGTGGTGCATCAGCCTGAACAGGTTACATGGCTCATTGCGCACAAAGATGCCTATATCTCTAAAAATCTGAAAGTCTGGGTTAAGCTCAACAGCGGCATGAACCGTCTGGGCTTTAAACTTGAGGTGATTAAAGAGGTCATTCAGCAATTAAAATCGGCCGGCTTTACCTGTGTTCTGGCGATGCACTTTGCCAATGCAGATGCTGATCATCCACTGAATAATGAACAGATCCGTCAGTTTCTGGAGGTAAAAAACGACTGCGCACCGATTTTAGCTTCGTGCTGTAATTCTGCTGCTATTTATAAATATCCGGAACTGCATTTTGATTTTGTCCGTCCCGGCATCATGCTTTATGGCGCAACTCCGTTTGCAGACCGAGATATTTATGCACTAGATTTAAAACCGGTGATGACCTTTAGCGCAGAAATTATTGCCTTAAATGAGATTCAGGCCGGTGAACAGGTTGGTTATGGCTCGACCTTTACTGCCGATAAAGCTATGCAACTGGCTATTGTGTCCATTGGCTACGGTGATGGCTATCCACGTGCCTTCTTTGCGCAGAATTTTGTCGCCATTAAAGGCCAAAAAGCAGCTGTAGTCGGTCGTGTTGCCATGGATATGATTGCTATTGATGTAACTGGATTGGATGTTCAGTTAGGCACGGAAGTCGAGCTTTGGGGCAAGCAACGATTAGTGGATGATGTCGCAGCAGCCAATGGCACCATTGGTTATGAGCTGTTGTGCCGCTTAACCCAGCGTCCGGACCGTAAAGTTATTTAATCTTTTCAATAAAAGAGAATCTCAATGGAGGTTCTTTTTTTATTCTTTTTATAACGCAGGCAGCAGATTTAAGCCACCTCATCTACCACCGAATGATTTAGCGCCTCATATAGCACCTGAAGCAATCCATCAACCTGTGTGGCATTTAATTGATGCGGTAAAAATTGCGCATGACCGAGTTGCTGGAAATAGGCTCTGATCTCGCTATTACGCATCACATATTTCATGGCCCAATCCTGAAAACGCTGCTGGGCAACATGATTCTCGGTAAAAATCTGGATATTCTGATGACGCGGATCACCAACAATCCCGGCAAAAATTTCCTGAACGGCCTGTTCATCACCTTGCAGACATTGAAAAAAATAACCCTCTGCATAGCACAGCACACCCGATACCTGATGCTGGGTATTAGCATTGCGCGCTTCGATCAGAATATTGCGTAAATCTTGCAGTAAATTTTCAGCCGTCGAGGTACTCTGGCTGGCATAGCAAAGCTGAAACATATTCAAGTCCTCATCATGATCTGTACGAATATTTTTTGATTTTCTTAAGGATTTATCATTCAAGGAAAACTTGATTAAAATAAAGGGGCTGAGCTTTTAAGTCAAATAATCTTCGGTTGGCACCGGCAATTCCTGCAACCCGCGTCTTAAAGTATCCGACCACTGCTTGCTGATATTTTCAAAGTAAGGGTCTTCTTCGTAAATACGTTTGCCCAAAGGAATATGCAGGCTGTCTTTATGATAGACCATACAGTCCAGCGGCATCCCCACGGACACATTAGAACGTAAAGTAGAATCAAAAGAAATCAGGCCGCAGCGCAAGGCATCTTCTAATGACATATCGTAACGCAAGGCCCGGTCAAGAATTGGTTTGCCATATTTACTTTCCCCAATCTGGAAAAATGGGGTATCGCGCGTGGCGCAAATAAAATTGCCTTGCGGATAAATATGATACAGCTGCATCGGCTCGCCTTTAATCTGCCCGCCCACCAGCAAATTGCAATAATAATTATGCTGCTCGTCTTTATCGTCAGTGACATCCTGAATGACTTTTTTCAGCAAGCAGCCCACCAATTCTGCCACTTCAAACATGGTTTTGACACTATATAAATGCGGTTCCTGGTTTAAAGTCAGATGATTTTTTAAATGACCGATGACTGCCTGTGTGGTCGCCAGGTTACCCGAGGTCTGAATGGTAATCAGGCGCTCGCCTTCCACCCCAAAGGTATACAGCTTGCGAAATACCGAAATGTGATCGACCCCGGCATTGGTACGCGAATCACTAATAAACACCAGACCATCTTTTAAACGCAGCGCACAGCAATACGTCATAGCATTATCCTTTTAATTGTCATCCATTACTTAGCAGGCCAGAACCTGCACCATGGTCTGCATATACTCGATGCCGCCTTTTTCTCTTACGCCACGGACCGGTGCCACATCCCAATAATCCCGCCCGACGGCCAGATAGACATGCGAGTCTGGCTGAAAGGCCAGATTGCTGACATCAAAACAGTACCAGTGCTGCTCTAAAAATACCTCTACCCAGGCATGGCTGGCAAGATGTGAACTGTTGCTGCTATATAAATAACCCGAAACATAACGTGCCGGGATGCCTAAAGATTTACACATGGCAATTAGTACATGGGCATGGTCCTGACAGACGCCCTGTTTGGCCTGAAAGGCTTCAATGGCGGTGGTCTGCACCGAAGTTTGGGCCGGACGGTATGGCATATGGCTTAAAATCGCTTCTGACAAACGGATCAGGTTGTCACGATTCACCTGCAACACATACTGCCGTGCAAAACACTGCATTTCAGGGCTGCACAGCGTGCTGGCTGTTGGTTGTAAAAATAGATAGGGATTCAGCTGATCTTGCAGGCCCCATCGCATCTGCGGACGCAACTCGACAATGCCCTGCGCCATAATACTCAGACTTTGATAGCTGAAGCGCTGGGTACTGGTCATCCAGATATTATGAAAAGCATCCTGTTTAATCTCGGATTCCCCTGGCACACTAATCGCCCAATGATGAACCTGTTGATGGGCATTGTTCGGCGGGGTCATTTTAATATATTGAATACTGTTACAGGCCGGTGCCGAATAATGATAATGGGTCTGGTGATTAATCATGAGCCTCATGCATCGGCCTCGAACAGTTGCTGGATATGGTCACTAAACTGGTAAAAATGCATGCTGTCGGGCTGCTGCTTCAGCTTCATCCAGATTTCGGATAAAGAATCCCAGCCGGCTTGGGTCAATAATCCCACCACCACTTCAATATAATAGACCGTGCCCTGAATATCCTGCTTTAAGCGCAATTGCCGGTCCAGTTGCTCGAGATGCTGGCCCAATTTAAAGAACAGAAAAATATCAGATGCTTCAGCTTCTAAGACTTCATGACAATCTCCGACCACATCACAGATATAGGCCGGATTTTCTTTGGCATTTTTAATGTACTGGTTTAATTCGGCATAGGCATGTGCCGACAAGACCCCGCGTAAATCCTGAATATTATCTTTGGCATACTGAAACTGCTGATGAAAAGAGGCGGGCTGTTCCGGATTTAGAATCAGCTCATTTAAAGATGCCGCATCAAAGGCTGGCAAACAGAAGGCGTGTGCATACTGCAAGGCATCATCATTATATTTAAATGGAAACTGACTGCATAAATACTGGATGCGGGTCAAATAACGACCCAACCAGAAAATCTGCTGTGCATTACGACTCAGTAAAATCACATGATTCTCCTTGGGAGTTGTTATGAATGTAAGGGATCAACCACCCAGGTATCTTTAATGCCACCACCTTGAGATGAATTGACCACCAGCGAACCGGCCTGCTTGGCCACACGGGTTAAGCCACCGGGAACAATTTCAGTACGATAAGGCGAGCTGAGCACAAAAGGACGTAAATCAATATGCCGTTCGGCAATGCCCTGTTCGGTTAAGGTCGGACTCACCGACAGATTCAGGGTCGGCTGGGCAATGTAGGCTTGCGGTGCGGCCAGAATTTTCATTTTAAACTCGGCCAGTTGCTCCTCGGAGGCTTGAGGACCAATCAGCATGCCATATCCACCTGAACCTTGTGCTTCTTTCACTACCAACTGTTCCAGATGTTCCAGCACATAGGCCAGATCATCTGCTTCGCGGCATTGATAGGTCGGGACATTATTTAAGATTGGTTGTTCACCCAAATAGAAATGAATCATTTTATCGACATAAGGATAAATGGATTTGTCATCGGCCACCCCGGTACCCGGCGCATTGGCGATGACGACGTGATGCTGTAAATAGGCCGACATCAGGCCCGGCACACCCAGGGTGCTGTCCGGTCTGAAACAGAGCGGGTCTAAAAATGCATCATCTACCCTGCGATAAATTACATCAACCTGCTGTTTGCCCCGCACCGTTTTCACATAAACCTTGTCATTTAATACAAACAGGTCACTCGATGTTACCAAAGGTACACCCATCTCGCGGGCTAAAAATGCATGTTCATAATAGGCACTGTTATAGCGCCCCGGGGTCAGCACCACAATAAAAGGCTGATCGACATAGGCATTTTCGGCCAGAATTTCTTTTAAAAGCTGTGGATAATGCTCAATGCCCTGAATATTATTCTGCTGATACAGCTCTGGAATCAGTTTCTGGCTAATCTTGCGGCTTTCCAGCATATAAGACACACCCGATGGCGTTCTTAAATTGTCTTCCAGCACAAAAAATTCACCATGCTGATCACGAATAATGTCAATGCCACTAATCTGACTATAGACCTTACCCTTCAGACCATGACCAAGCATATGCGGCTGATAGGCTTCGTGGGTGAGCACCTGTAGTTCCGGTACGATACCGGCTTTTAGAATATCCTGTTGATGATAAACATCATGTAAAAACAGATTTAGCGCCCGGGTACGCTGGGCACAGCCCAAGGCCACTGTATTCCATTGCTGCCGGGCCATAACCCGCGGAATAATATCAAAAGGAATGGTGCGCTCGGTGCCTTCCTGATCGCCATACACGGTAAAGGTAATTCCCTGATACAGAAAATGTGCTTTGGCGGCATCATTCAGTGCTGTCAGTTCTTCTAAACTGTGCTGGGTCAGCCATTGTTCGATTTTCTGCGCGGCACTATCGGCAAGGCTCTGTTCGTCCGACAATTCATTAAAAAATTCAGATTTCAATTGTTCGAATAATACAGATGATTTTTGCTGCGGCAGCGAAATATCGGTCACCGAGACCTGCACCCGCTCTAAAAGATGGTCTGATGTTATTGTATCTATTGAATTTGTATCTTGATTTTCTTTCAGCATACAAACCTCATCATTGTTATCCTTCTAATTTTATATAAGCAATTCCAGTGCCAATAATTGTGACTTGGTATTCACTCTTTCTTTATCGCCGATCTGTACAGATAAAACAAATCTTATTTTGCTTCATCTTGTATCAATTTATGGCCAGACCTCGTGCCTGCCACTTGCCAAAAAGCATGACATTTCTTATTGTGTGGACTATAGCCATGTACTCTCCAATATTTATCTCAGCGCTGATTCCAATATGTCGACACAAGAAAAAGAAACGTCCAATAGCCTCTATCGCCAGTGGCAAATCCTGTCCCGCCTTTCTACCGGAAAATGGATGGGCACCCGTGAATTACAGGAAATTCTGCAACGTGAAGGCATTGATATCAGCCTACGTACCATCCAGCGTGATTTAAACCAGATTTCGCAGCGCTTCCCGATTGAAAATAATGGCACCGTCCCGCAAGGCTGGCGCTGGCGCTCCGATGCACCGCTACAAAGCCTGCCGCACATGACCAGCTCACAGGCAGTCACCTTTATGATGGTGGAAGAACATCTCAAACATCTGTTACCACCTAGCCTGATTGAGGAAATGACTCCGTGGTTTGATCTGGCACGGCGCAGCCTGTCGACCCAGAACAATGTCCGCCAGTGGATTAACCGGGTGCGGATTGTGCCGGCCATTCAGCCGCTGATTCCGCCAGTGGTCGATAAAAGCGCACAACAGGCCATTTATGAAGGCTTATTGCAGGATAAACAGCTGGAATGTGTTTACCATCCACGTACCACCGCTTCGGAAGAAAAGACCTATATTCTGAATCCGCTGGCGCTGGTACAAAAAGGTGCAGTGATTTATCTGATTTGCACCCGACACGACAAAACCGATATTCAGACCTTTGCCCTGCATCGCTTTAAATCGGCGGAGGTATTAAATTCCCGCGCCCTGCATCCGGTTAATTTTGATATTGATGCCTATATTGAATCCGGCGCGCTGGGCTTTAGAGTCGATTACAGCAAGCCGACTGAAAATATCGAGTTGAAACTGACCATGTCAGAAGCCGATGCGCATTATTTTGAAGAAACCCGTTTAAGCAAAGACCAGCAGATTATCCAGCTGGACAATGGCTTGTATCAGGTCATTTCCAATGTACCATTTACCTCGCAACTGGTGTGGTGGCTGCGCAGTTTTGGCAAAAAACTGGTACAGATTGAACCGGCAGAAGTGTCTGACGCTGTGCATCAAGTCAATGAATAAAAAAGGTCCCAAGTCCGGGACCTAACATTTGCTTATCATTTTTTCAATTTTTTTGTTATCGCTGCTGATTTTTAGGGAAGTTGAACAGGATGCGATTACTGTTAGCATGCCAATTCAGCCGTATTATAACGAATGGTTTTTAAGGTCATCGTGTACTCCTCTCTGTTTGGATAAGATGACTGTAACGCTTCCAACATCATCTGTGAAATCATAAGATCTGCAGCTTAAATCTGTTTTTTTCTTAAACTCAATTTCCACTTTATTTATTCAGCACATAAAAAAGCCCGCGATCTCAACCGCGGGCTTTTTCACAAATTAGGATCTTTTAAGCAGATTTACGGGCTTGGGCATTTTTACGAATGGTGATCATCACCAATTGAACTGCCGCAGGAGTCACGCCTGGAATACGGCTGGCCTGCGCCAGAGTTTCCGGCAATACCTGTTTCAGCTTCATGGTGATTTCACGCGACAGACCGGATACGCCGTCATAATCAAAATCAGCCGGGATTTTGGTTTCTTCCAGACGTTTCATCTGCGCTACATCTTCATGCTGACGGTTGATATACCCTTCGTATTTCACCGCAATTTCAATCTGGTCACCGACTTGCTGCGATACTTCTGAACCAGTCAGTTCAGCAATTTGCGCAAAAGTGATGTTTGGACGTTTTAGCAGGTCAATTGCAGAACACTCTTTAGAAAGGTCTGCACCCGTCATTTCAACGAATTTTTTACCCATCGGGTTATTTGGCGCAGCCCACAAGTGCTGTAAACGGCCTTTCTCACGCTCAACTGCATCCATTTTTTCACAGTAAGCATTCCAGCGTGCATCATCCACCAGACCCAGTTCACGGCCAATCGCGGTTAAACGCTGATCTGCGTTATCTTCACGCAGCATTAAACGGTATTCGGCACGTGAGGTGAACATCCGGTACGGTTCTTTGGTTCCCAAGGTAATCAGGTCGTCAACCAGTACGCCCATATACGCTTCATCACGTTTTGGCGTCCACTGTTCCTGATCCCAGGCACGGCGTGCAGCGTTCAAACCTGCAAGCAGACCTTGCGCACCGGCTTCTTCATAACCAGTAGTCCCGTTGATTTGACCAGCAAAATACAGGTTATTAATGGCTTTGGTTTCCAAAGTGAATTTCAACGCTTGTGGGTTAAAGTAATCATATTCAATCGCATAACCCGGACGCAGAATATGGGCATTTTCCATACCACGGATTGAGCGTACCAATTCAAACTGCACATCAAAAGGCAGTGACGTTGAAATCCCGTTTGGATACAGCTCGTGGGTATCTAAGCCTTCAGGCTCCAAGAACACTTGGTGCGAATCTTTGTCGGCAAAACGGTGAATTTTATCTTCAATCGAAGGACAGTAACGTGGACCTACCCCTTCAATCACGCCGGTATACATTGGCGAACGATCCAAACCACCACGAATAATGTCATGGGTTTTTTCATTGGTATGGGTGATATAACAGTTAACCTGTTCAGGATGCATCGAGGCATCACCCATAAACGACATCACTGGAGACGGGAAATCCCCCGGTTGTGGGGTCATCACCGAAAAATCAACTGAACGTGCATCAATACGTGGTGGTGTACCGGTTTTTAAACGGCCCACCGGCAGCTGCAATTCACGTAAACGGTGTGCCAGAGAAATAGAGGGTGGATCACCGGCACGACCACCGCTGGATTTTTCCAGACCGACGTGAATCACACCACCCAGGAAGGTCCCGGCAGTCAATACTACCGTTTTGGCATCAAAGCGAATGCCCATTTGGGTGACCACACCTTTAACGGTATCGCCTTCTACAATCAGGTCATCCGCCGCTTGCTGGAAAATATCCAAATTGGCCTGGTTTTCCAAAGTCTCACGAATGGCAGCTTTATAGCGAACCCGGTCAGCCTGTGCACGTGTTGCACGCACTGCTGCACCTTTACGCGAGTTTAAAATACGGAACTGGATACCGCCTTTATCAGCAGCCAGCGCCATTGCACCGCCCAAGGCATCAATTTCACGCACCAGATGCGATTTACCAATACCACCAATGGCCGGGTTACAGCTCATCTGCCCCAAAGTCTCAATGTTATGAGTTAAGAGCAAGGTTTGTCGGCCCATACGCGCCGCAGCCAAAGCCGCTTCCGTACCCGCGTGACCGCCGCCGATAACAATGACATCGTAAACTTTAGGATAATGCATAGTGGTAAATTGAGAGATAAAAAGAAATGACAGAATATTATAGCAAAAGCCGGCGTATAAGTTGACAGATTAAGTCAATTTTATTTGGATTTTCTCGTGGTTTTTCACCTGATTGATTGCCTGGCAATGTAAATTAACGTTGCAGATATACCGCAAATAAAAACATTTCATATTAAAAATTAACCAGATATAGGTTGTTTTATTTTGATTATTTTTTATCCTAAATCATGTACTCATTACAAACATGCACAGGTACGAATTATGAATAAGAAGATACTCCTCTCATCCATCCTCTGCGGTTTATGTTTATCTCCATTTGCAGCTGTACAGGCAAATGACAAAGTTGAAAAAGTGTACGATTCTCAGCGCTATCAGAATGTCTGTAAAGGCAAATCTCAAGGTGCTGCGGTCAGCTTTGCCTATCGTGGCATTATCTGGAACGGTACCTGCCAGCCACAGTTCTTCCCGGCAGACAGAAAACTCGATATTCAGGGTGATGAAGCTGCACTGTATACCACCTGTGGCCAAGACATGAATGCAACCACGGCAACCATTTCCGGTGCAGAAGTTCGTGGTAAATGTGCCCTTGGATTTACCCCGCCGCGTCCTGCTCAAATGTAAACTCCAACCCGATTCACATCTAGCCAAAATATGTGAACTCAATCAAGAAAACAGCCATTTATTACCAAGTAAATGGCTGTTTTTATTATTTTTATGGTTGATTTAAAACTCAACTCAATTACACTGAAACTGGGGAAAATAAGAATTAAATAGGATGATGCCATGCAAAGCGGCATTTTTACCTTCTTTCTACCGCTAACCTTGGCGGTATTAATGATGGGTTTGGGCTTGCTACTCAGCCCTAAAGATTTTATTCGGGTCAATCAGCAACCGAAAGTCATTTTTATTGCCTTGTTTACCCGGCAGGTCTTGCTGGTTGGACTGGCATTTATTCTCTGCCTGTTTTTAGAACTGCCTCCTTTGCTGGCAGTGGGGTTAATGCTGCTGTCGGCCACCCCTAGCGGCTCTACCTCTGCCCTGTTCAGCTATGTCTATAAAGGCGATGTGGCTTTAAATATTGTTGTGGTCGCCATCAATTCGGTGATGGCCATTTTAACCCTGCCTTTTGTGATTAGTATTGCCATGCGCTATTTCATGGCCGATCAGACCGAAATCAGCATGCCGATTGAGCGGATTGCCTATACCTTCCTGCTAATTTTAGTACCAGTCTGTTTAGGGATGGCCATTCGCTCCTCTTTTCCAGAGCTGGCCAAACGGCTGAGTAAACCAATTCGACGCATGTCGGTATATTTTATTTTTGCCCTGTTCTTTTTCGCGCTCTTTCAGGAGCGCTATCAGCTGGCGCAGTATATGGAACAGGTTGGACTGGCCACCGCCCTGTATGCTTTTGTCAGTCTGGTGGCCGGTTATGTGCTGCCACAGCTGATGGACATTTCCGAACAGCAAGCGCGCTCCTGCGGTTTCTTTATGAGTATTCATAACACCGCGCTGTCTTTAACCCTGGCACTGTCGGTACTACAAAGCACCCAGATTGCCATTCCTGCCGCCATTTACACCATCTTCATGTATATGTTTGCCTTGATCTTTGGACATTTACTGGCTAGACGAATGCCGTTAAATTCGGTAAAACAGAAAGTCATAGAGTAATTTGAATAAACAGTAAAAGATATTTTGCATGAAGCAACTGTCTTTTCTCACAAGGATAAATTTGACAGGAAGGTCATATGGATTCAGGCATTATTACCGTTATGCTGCCCTTGGCGCTGGCCATTATTATGGTTGGGCTGGGGCTGGAACTCACGCCCAAAGATTTCGCACGCGTTACCAAACACCCCAAAGCAGTCCTGGTCGCACTATTTTGCCAGCTGGTATTGCTGGTCGGGATTGCCTTTTTATTATGTAAAATTCTGGTGCTGCCGCCATTACTGGCCGTCGGCATGATGCTACTGGCTGCTTCGCCGGGTGGCAGTACCGCCAACCTGTTCAGTTATTTATTTAAGGGTGATCTAGCGCTCAACATTACTTTAACTGCAATTAACTCGGTGATTGCAGCACTGACCTTACCCATTATCGTTAATTTCGCAATTGCCCACTTTTTACAGGCTGACCAAAGCATTGGCCTGCAATTCAGTAAAATCTTGCAGGTATTCGGGATTATTATTGTGCCGGTGATTATTGGTATGCTAATTCGTCATTATGCCCCGCGACTGACCGAGAAACTGAATAAACCGTTACGGATTTTTGCAGTGATCTTTCTGATTTTAATTATCATCGGGGCTATTGTGCAGGAGCGACACAATATCCTGAATTATATTGGTGATATTGGCCTGGCTACCGCACTGTTCTGTATTTCCAGTCTGGTGATTGGTTACTTCGTCCCACGCCTGTTTGGGATTAATAGCGCCCAGGCCCGTGCCAGTGCCTTTGAAATTGGGATTCATAACAGCACGCTTGCCATGACCATTGCCTTAACCGTTATGGCCAGTTCAACCGTGGCCATGCCGGCGGCAGTCTATTCTATTTTCATGTATATCTTCGCCGCCATCTTTGGCATGTTATTAAACCGCTTTGTGCCGATTGCCGAACCCAAGCCTGTGGTGGCAAACAGTTAAGTACTTTTTTCACCCAAGGATGTCGCGCTGGCATCCTTTTTATTTTGTACATTGGTAGGCGAAACCGATTGCCTTCCGCTACAATATCCTTTTGAAAAAACAAATTAGGTTATTCCTGTGAAGTGGTTACAAATACATATTACTGTTGATCAAGCTCAAGTCGACTTTACTGAAACATTACTCAGCTCACTTGGCGCCGTGAGTGTAACGCTGGATGATGCTGAAAATCAGGACTTGCTTGAACCACTTCCAGGCGAAACACCGCTGTGGAACAAGGTGATTGTGACCGGTATTTATGCACAGGACGAAAACGAAGAAATTGATGTGGCTGCGCTGGAAACTTTCATTCGCACTCAACTGCCAGATGCACCAATGCGTAGCGAATTCCTGGAAGATCAGGTCTGGGAACGCTCATGGATGGATTATTACGAGCCAATCCAGATTGCTGAAAAATTCTGGATTGTACCGGAATGGCTAGAGCCCCCTGAAGCAGATGCGGTGAATATTAAACTGGATCCGGGTCTGGCCTTTGGTACCGGTAACCATGCCTCAACGTTCCTGTGCCTGCAATGGTTAGGTAAAACCGATGTTAAAGATAAAATCGTCATCGACTATGGTTGCGGTTCTGGCATTTTAGGTGTTGCTGCCCTACTTTTAGGTGCGAAAAAAGTCTATGCCACTGATATTGACCCACAAGCGGTTTTAGCCACCCAGCAAAATGCTGAATTGAATGGCGTACTGGATCGTCTGTTTGTCGGTCTGCCTGAAGAGTTTAATGAAACCTTAAAAGATCAGAAAGCCGATGTACTGGTTGCCAACATTCTGGCTGGCCCGTTAATGATGCTTGCGCCTGAATTCGCAACTTTAACCAAATCTGAGGGAGAGTTCGCACTTGCAGGTGTAATCGAAGAGCAAGTTGCTGAAGTTTCTAGTGTTTATTCTGAATTTTTTGATATATTAGAGGTCGAAAAACGTGAAGAAAACTGGTGCCGAATTTCCGGGAAGCGCCAGCCGCATTAATCAACCTCTATAGATCTTATGAGTGAAAAGCAGACCAAGTGCCCCGAGTGTTTAACCACCTATAAAGTTTCTGTTGCACAGCTTACAGTGGCTCAGGGCATGGTTTGCTGTCCCAAATGTGCCTCTACCTTTAATGCACTCTCGCATCTGGTGCAGCCAAAGCCTGCGCCAACCCAGCTCGAATACAACGGTTTTACTGGTGGACAGGTCAGTTCGCCGGTTCTGGCCGATCATGGTCTGGCTTTTGACGACACACATGAAACCCATCTGCTGGATATTTTTGACCGTAAGGTTGAACATTCCAATATTGATTTAAAGACCTACTTAAACAATCTGAATTATTTCAGTACCGAACCGATTGCAAGTATTCCTTCGATGAATCTGTCTGAAAATGAACTGCAGCAAGAACGCAAGAAACATGGTGCGGGCTATTACACGCTGTGGGGTATTGTCAATTTTAGTCTGGTCGGTTTGCTGATTTTCCAGATTCTATGGTTTAACCCGAAATTCATGAACAACAGCCCTGCCCTGACTGTGGCTTTTAACGGGGTCTGCCAGCTGTTTAACTGTGAAACCTTTGAAAAGCAGTACAGCCTGATTTCAATTAACCGTGTGCGGGTGAAACGCTATGACCATGAACATACCTTGTTCTCCGGCGAGCTGATCAATTTTCATGACAAGAGTTTGGTATTGCCAAAACTGAAAATCACCTTAAAAGATGATAATGAAGAAGTGGCGTCCTATGTACTCGAACCGAAAGAGTATTTAATTAAAAGTCTGGCCAGCATTGAGCGGATTCCAAAAAATACCCCATTCAAGTTTGAAATTCAGCTGCCAGTGACCCGAAAAAGCTTTGATACCTATAATTTAGAAATTATCAAGCCTTAAAAATTAAAAAAAAATGTAAAAAAAGTGCAGTTTTCTTGCTCACTTTTTCTAAGACAATGGTATGATACGCGCCACGTAAGCTTAGTGCTGCATACTCCTCAGTAATTCAAAACAAATAGAAACTCGCAGAATGCGCCTTATTTTCAATAACGCGTATTGAGCAGGTTTTTTCGTTTCGATTTTTGGTCTGTAACAATTATTAATCTATTGTTACGCTTATTTTTCGACCAGCGCTGTGAGTTGTGGCAAGCTAAATGTTCCAGTTTTAGAACTCTCGTTTTAGGATCTAAAACGGGGTTCATTTATTTATAGACCACATTTATATATCACTTTACCCAAGTGATATCTGATTTTTCGGATTAATTCGCATGAATAGCAAATCTCCTATTTTTACTGCACAATCTGATGTCGCTCTTCGTATCCACGTTGATCGCGCAGTTCGCCATTACTTTGCTCAATTGCAAGGCGAGCAACCTTCTCAGGTGTATGACATGGTGCTAGCAGAAATGGAGAAACCTCTTTTATCTGTAGTTCTAGAATATACACGTGGTAACCAGACACGTGCTGCCGAGATTCTAGGCTTAAACCGTGGTACTTTACGTAAAAAGTTAAAAGCTCACGGTTTAATGAGTGAATAAATGATAAAATGCTCGCGGCTTTCGTGGGCATTTTTTTTAACCGCATTTTGCTAATGTTTTAATCTGTTTTTTGATAACTGTGACGAAAATCATGACTATTAAACGCGCTTTAATCTCTGTTTCTGACAAAACTGGAATTGTTGAATTTGCACAAAATCTAGTGGCTCTTGGGGTAGAAATTTTATCTACAGGCGGTACATATAAGTTGCTTAAAGACAACAATATCGCTGTAGTTGAAGTTTCAGAGCACACCGGTTTTCCAGAAATGATGGATGGTCGTGTAAAAACTTTACATCCTAAAATTCATGGCGGCATTCTGGCTCGTCGCGGTCTAGACGAAGCTGTAATGGCAGAACACCACATCGATGCAATCGATTTAGTGGTAGTGAACCTTTATCCATTTGCAGCAACGGTTGCAAAACCTGACTGCACCCTGCCAGATGCGATTGAAAACATCGACATCGGTGGTCCAACCATGGTTCGTGCTGCGGCGAAAAACCATGCGTCTGTCGGTATCGTCGTCAACGCATCTGACTATGCGACTGTTATTGCCGAGCTTAAAGCTGAAGGCAGCCTGTCATACGCAACCCGTTTTGACCTGGCAGTGAAAGCATTTGAACATACTGCACAATACGACGGCATGATCGCATCTTACTTAGGCGCTCGCGTAGGTAAAGAACAAGGCGAAGCAGACAAATTTGCGCGTACGTTCAATACACAATTGAACAAAGCACAAGATTTACGTTACGGTGAAAACCCGCATCAATCGGCTGCATTCTATGTAGACCCAGCGGCAACTGAAGCATCTGTTTCAACAGCTAAACAGCTGCAAGGTAAAGAACTTTCTTATAACAACATCGCCGACACTGATGCTGCGCTTGAATGCGTGAAATCATTCGCGAAACCTGCTTGTGTGATCGTAAAACACGCCAACCCATGTGGTGTTGCGGTATCTTTAGACGGCATTCAAGCGGCTTACGACTTGGCTTATGCAACCGATCCTGAATCTGCATTCGGTGGCATCATTGCATTCAACCGTGAATTAGACGTTGCAACTGCACAAGCCATTGTTGACCGTCAATTCGTTGAAGTGATTATTGCACCAAGCGTTGCTGAAGGTGTTTTGGACGTGACTGGCGCGAAGAAAAACGTACGTGTACTGGTCTGTGGCGAATTACCAGCAATTGACGAACGTGCGCCACAAATGGACTACAAACGTGTCAACGGTGGTTTGCTGGTGCAAGACCAAGACTTGGGCATGATCACCAAAGATGATCTTAAAGTGGTGACCAAACGTGCTCCAACCGAGCAAGAAATTGACGACATGATCTTTGCCTGGAAAGTGGCGAAATACGTGAAGTCTAACGCGATTGTGTATGCGAAAAACCGTCAAACCATCGGTGTGGGCGCAGGCCAAATGAGCCGTGTAAACTCTGCGCGTATTGCAGCAATTAAAGCTGAACATGCAGGCCTCGTGGTTGAAGGTGCAGTGATGGCATCTGACGCATTCTTCCCGTTCCGTGATGGTATTGATAACGCTGCGAAAGCAGGGATCAAATGCATTATCCAGCCGGGTGGTTCTATGCGTGATGAAGAAACCATTGCAGCAGCTGACGAAGCTGGTATTGCCATGGTGTTCACTGGCATGCGTCACTTCCGTCACTAATTAACTAAATTAATTAGAAGTCGTATTTAATCATCCCCCTAAATCCCCCTTTGTAAAAAGGGGGACTTTTCGCGTAAGAGAACAGTGTTTTTCGCGATTCCCCTCCCTTTCTTAAAGGGAGGTTGGGAGGGATTCAATTTTGAGGGATTTTTTAAATGAACATTTTAGTTTTGGGTAATGGCGGTCGTGAACATGCATTGGCATGGAAAATCGCACAAGATGAAAAAGTTGCTAAAGTTTTTGTTGCACCAGGCAACGCAGGTACAGCAACCGAAGCTAAATGTGAAAACATCAATTTAAGCATTTTAGACAATGCGGCGATTATCGACTTTGCAAAAAACAATGCGGTAGATTTAATCGTGGTTGGTCCTGAAGCACCGCTGGTCAATGGTGTGGTGGATGCTTGCCGTGAAGCAGGTTTAAAAATCTGGGGTCCAACCCAGTTTGCAGCGCAGCTTGAAGGCTCTAAAGCATTTGCCAAGCATTTCTTAAAACGCCACAACATTCCAACTGCATTCTATGACGTATTCACTGAAGTTGATGCAGCCAAAGCCTTTGTTGAAAAAAATGGTGCGCCGATTGTGATTAAGGCGGATGGTCTTGCTGCAGGTAAAGGCGTAATCGTGGCGATGACCAACGAAGAAGCATTTGCAGCCATTGATGACATGCTGGCAGGCAACAAATTTGGTGATGCCGGTTCTCGCGTAGTCATCGAAGAATTCCTTGCAGGTGAAGAAGCATCATTCATTTGTATGATTGATGGCGACAACATCTTGCCAATGGCCACTTCTCAAGACCATAAACGTATTTTTGAAGGCGACCAAGGTCCAAACACAGGCGGTATGGGTGCCTACTCTCCTGCGCCTGTGGTGACTGCAGACGTATTTGAGCGCGTGATGAAAGAAGTAATGCGCCCAACCGTTGACGGTATGAAAGCAGATGGTCACGTATACACCGGTTTCTTGTACGCTGGCTTGATGATTGATGAACAAGGTCAACCAAAGGTAATCGAGTTTAACTGTCGTTTCGGTGATCCTGAAACTCAACCGATCATGATGCGTTTAAAATCATCTTTGGTTGATCTGGTTGAGGCTGGTATTGCAGGTAACTTGCCAGCAGAAGCTGAATGGGATGAGCGTAAGACTGTCGGTATTGTTTTAGCATCTAAAGGCTACCCAGAAACGTCTAGCAATGGCGATGTGATTTCTGGTTTAAACACCGAAATGACCGATGCCAAAGTGTTCCATGCCGGTACAAAAGCCAATGAAAATGGTGAGATTGTCACTGCTGGTGGTCGTGTACTTTGCGTAACTGCACTAGGCAACACCATTGGTGAAGCACAAGCAAAAGCTTTAGAACTTTGCAAAAAAGTAACCTTCGACGGCGTTCAATATCGTAAAGATATTGGTTACCGTGCGATTGCGCGTGAAAATGCTTAATTCTCTCTTAGATTGATTAAGTAAAAAAACCCCGCTGAATGCGGGGTTTTTTATGCTTCTAAATTTTCCCTCTCCTCTCAGGAGAGGGTTAGGGAGAGGTGCTTTAATTTTTCATTATGAAGCCAACCCTCCGCCTCACCTTCTCCCTGAGCCATATATAGCGCAAGAGAAGGGATTTCATGTCTTATCTCATTACGGAAATTATCATTCTTTTCGTGATAAATGCATTTATGATGTATCAAGAGCTTATTAATCATTTTAACATGAAAATCCACCTCCAAACCCCTCGCCTGATCCTCCGCCAATGGCAAGACAGCGACGCTGCCCCATTTATCCAAATGTGTGCCGACCCTGAAGTCATGCGTTATTTCCTCAATCCCTTGACCGAGCAGCAAAGTCTGGCTTTTATGCAACGCATCCAGAATTTTATTGCCACACACGGCTGGGGCCTGTTTGCTGTCGAACTAAAAAGTAGCGGTGAATTTATCGGGTTTATTGGTTTACATCAGCATCTAGAACACTATGATTTTGCCCCATGTATTGAAATTGGCTGGCGACTAGCCAAGCAATACTGGCACAACGGTTATGCCACCGAAGGCTCAAAAGCCGTACTGGATTATGCTTTTCGTGAGCTACAGCTGGACAACGTAGTTTCCTTTACTACCGTGCTCAACACGCCCTCGGAAAAAGTCATGCAAAAAATTGGCTTAAGCAAAGTCAAAACCTTTGCGCATCCGCTGGTGCCGGCAGATCATCCTTTACTTATGCATGTGCTCTATCAGATTGATCGCCAAAGCTATCTGCAAGCGCATTAAAAATCTCAAGTTTGGATGAGAACTGTCATAGGATTGAAGGAAATAATCGTTATAAAGATCTATCATCCTACCCCATCTGCGCTATATCTATTTTTACGATTTAGATTGGATAATTTTTTATATAAACATCTATAAGATTTTTTCATAGATTTAGCCCTTTCAATTCAAAATAGTAAATTGATTTATTTATTCTTTTCTTATTTTATGAACTTTACTTATGCAGGAATACGGCTAAAGGTCTAGTTTCTATACACTATTTTGTATATCAATTTATTGTTATGATGTAGGCCATTTTTTCGCTATCTTCTAAAAATAAAGTTTTCAATTACATGGCTTTAAGCGTTTTTAAAGTCAATTGAAAAATACAGCAGATAGCTAAAAGCCTAAACGAATTCGCGCACTGGACGGACTTGAATCTCGCCTCTTTCGGCTCAAGTGAAACCCCGGCGCTTAAAATTATCAATAAAGTAACAGCCTGGCTGCTTCACTTTATTTGGGATGGACACATGAAAAAGTTCCTTGGCCTGGTTCTAGGTCTTTCTGTTGGTTTAGCTGGCTGTGCAAAACAGGAAACGCCGGCAACTGACGCCGCACAAACTGATGCTGCAACTGTACAAACCGTCACCATGGCATCTACCGGTTCCGATGCTGACATCTGGCGCTATATTGCGACTTTGCCTGAAACTGAAGCGGCGGGTATCAAGCTGGAAGTGAAAAACTTCACCGATTACGTTTCAATGAACACCGCTGTGGCAAACAACGAAATTGATGTGAACGCATTCCAGTCTTATGCTTATCTGGTGGCTTACAATGCCAACAATGAGCAGAAGATTGCGCCGGTTTCGACCACCTATCTTGAGCCAATGGGTATTTACTCAAGCAAAGTGAAAAAAGTGGAAGAGTTCCAGAACGGCGCGACCATTGCTATTCCGAATGATGCAGCCAATGAAGCGCGTGCCCTGCTGTTATTGCAATCTGCAGGTCTGATCAAGCTGAAAGCAGGCTTCTCTCCTGCAACGGGCACTCCAAATGACATTACTGAAAATGCCAAAGCAATTGTCATCAAGCCAATTCAAATGGCGACTGCAGTTCGTGTTAAAGATGAAGTGGATGCCATTGTGCTAGGCAATACCCTAGCGATGGAAGGCGGTTTAAACGTACTGAAAGATTCAATCTTCTACGAACCAATTGACCAGAGCACCAAGCTGAACGTCAACGTATTGGCAGTTGCAGAAGCACGTAAAGATGACCCGATCCTGAAAAAAGTCGGTGAGCTTTATCACACTGAAGCGGTGAAACAGTATGTAGATCAAAACTTCGGTGGCACAAAAGTTGCGGTAAATAAACCTGTCAGCTATTTAACTGAAACCAATTAAGCATATAATGCTGAGTTAACAAACAGGCAAAGTGTACTTTGCCTGTTTTTCATTTTTGTACAGTTTCTTGACGCTATGATCGAATTTAAGAATATTTCCAAACATTATCAGCTTAAAGGCCAGACCATTCGCGCGCTGGATCAGGTCAATCTGCAAATTCCAGATGGCAGTATCTTTGGAATTATTGGTTATAGTGGTGCAGGAAAAAGTACCCTCATTCGCCTGATTAATTTGCTGGAGCGCCCGAATGAAGGTCAGGTAATCATCAATAACACTGACTTTACCGCTTTAAGTGCCAAGGCGCTGCGTCAGGAACGTGCCAATATCGGCATGATTTTCCAGCACTTTAACCTGCTGCAAACCAAAACCGTAGCGGCCAATATTGAAATGCCGATGAAACTGCTCGGCTGGTCGGCGGCAGAGCGTGAAAAACGCCTGAATGAACTGCTCGAATTTATTGATCTGAAACATAAAAAAGATGCCTATCCAGATGAGCTGTCTGGCGGTCAAAAACAGCGGGTCGGGATTGCCCGTGCCCTGGCCAATCATCCTAAAATCTTACTTTGTGATGAAGCCACCAGTGCGCTGGATCCGCAAACCACGCAATCGGTGCTGGAACTGCTAAAAAAAATTAATCGTGAACAAGGCATTACCATTGTCATGGTCACCCATGAAATGGATGTAATTGAATCAGTCTGTGATTATGTGGCCGTTATGGAACATGGCCAGGTGATTGAAACCGGTTCTACCCTGGACATTTTTAGCCAGCCGCAGCATCCAACCACCAAGAATTTTATTCAAACCGTGCTGCAACAGCAGTTACCGGTGAATATTTTAAACAATCTGAAAAACCAGAATCAGCACAGTATTTACTGCCTGAAATTTTTAGGGAAATCGGCGCAGGAAACCGTGATTCAGGCAGTAATTAAACAGTTTGATTTAAGCCTGAATATTTTATTTGCCAACATGACTGAAATTAATGGCGCGGTGATTGGGCAGATGTTTATTCAGTTGCTAGGGGACCCGGCCATTATTCAGCAAGCACTTCAGTTCCTCGAACAAAATGGGGTTCAGGTTGAACAAGCAGGAGTACAAGGATGAGAGATTTAATTGTCCAGTGGCTCACCAGCCTGACCGCGCCGTTCTGGAAAAGCGCCCTGTCGATGGACCAGTTTGTCACAGCCTTACAAGAAACTTTCCACATGGTGTTTTTTGCCATGCTGTTTGGCTGTATCTGGGGCTTTATTCAGGGGATTACCCTGGTCGCCACCCGTCCGGGCGGTATTTTACCGAACCGCGCGATTTATCATGGCCTGAACCCGATTGTAAATGCGCTACGTTCCCTGCCATTTATTATCCTGTTAATTGCCGTTATTCCTTTAACCAAGTTTCTGGTCGGTACCTCAATTGGCACCTGGGCTGCCATTGTCCCGCTGACCATTTATGTCGGTCCATATATTGGCCGTCTGGTGGAAACCTCATTGCTGGAAGTGAATGAAGGGATTATTGAGTCGGCACAGGCGATGGGTGCGACACCGCTGCAGATTATTTTCAAGTTTATTTTGCCGGAAGCACGTAGCTCGCTGATTCTAAACCTGACCACCGCCACCATCAGCCTGATTGGTGCAACTGCAATGGCCGGTGCCGTCGGTGCCGGCGGGATTGGTGATCTGGCCATTTCTTACGGTTACCAGCGTTTTGATACCAGCGTGGTGATTCTGACCGTCATTGTACTGCTGATTCTGGTGCAAATTGTGCAGATGCTGGGTGAATGGCTGGCTAAACTCAGATAAGGGCTCGCCTCTCTATCCAGCGCGAGACAGATTACTCATTCTCAAATTAATCACCCTCTACGGAGGGTTTTATTTTGGCTGTTAATCACCCTCATAGCAGCCCGGAAACGCCGGTTTTCAGCCCATTCAGATTACTGTTCAAGTGATGAGAAACCAATCCGCTACGTTGGTTTACATATCTAAAACTTCGCCATTTCCCCTTAATTTCAAACTGAAAGCCAAAATCCCGTGCTAAAATGTGCAGTGGTTTTTGCAGGGACTGATTTATGCACTTTGTTCATCTTGGTATTCATACTGAATTTTCGATTACAGAATCTATCGTACGTATACCTGATTTAGTCAAAGCCGCAGCCAGTGAAGAAATGCCTGCCCTGGCCATCACCGACCTGTCCAACCTGCATGCCGCCGTCAAATTCTATGGCAAATGTCTGGGCAAAGGCATCAAGCCGATCATGGGTTCGGAAATCCGCCTGAATGATGCCGAACATCGCATGACCTTACTGGCCATGAACAATCATGGCTGGCGTAATCTGACCGAAATCGTGTCGCGCGGTTTTATTGAAGGCCAGCAGCTGGATATTCCCTGCGTACAGAAAGACTGGGTCTTGGAGCAGCATGACGATTTAATCGCCCTGCTCGGCATTCACTCCGATGTCGGTAAAATGCTCTGTACCTCTAACCCGCAAAAAGCCGAACCTTTAGTTGAAGAATGGATTGCCAAGTTTGGAAACCGGGTTTATCTGGCCCTGACCCGCACCAATCGCCCGAATGAAGAAGACTTCATTTATGAAGCGGTACAGCTGGCGAAAAAATATAATATTGGCGTGGTGGCACATAATGATGTGCACTTCATCAGCCGTGAAGATTTTGAAGCGCATGAAGCGCGCGTCTGTATTGCCGATGGTTATGTTTTGGGCGATAGCCGCCGACCAAAAAACTACAGCCCGGAGCAGTATTTTAAAACCGCTGCAGAAATGACCGAGCTGTTTGCCGACATTCCGTCTGCCATTGAAAACACCTATCACATTGCCAAGCGCTGTAATGTGACGCTGCAACTGGGCAAATACTTCCTGCCGGATTACCCGATTCCGGAAGGCCATACCATTGAAACCTTCTTTGCGCATTTATCCAAGGAAGGTCTGGAAGAGCGCCTGAACCATCTTTATCCGGTAGCGCAGCGCGATGAAGACTGGCCTGAAATCCGCAAACCGTATGATGAGCGGATTGAATACGAAATTAATATTATTAACTCGATGGGATTCCCGGGTTACTTTCTGATCGTGATGGACTTCATTCAGTGGTCGAAGAATAACGGCGTGCCGGTCGGTCCGGGTCGTGGTTCGGGTGCCGGCTCGCTGGTAGCGTACAGTTTAAAAATTACCGATCTGGATCCGCTGCGCTATGAACTGCTGTTCGAACGTTTCCTGAACCCGGAACGTGTCTCGATGCCCGACTTTGACGTCGACTTCTGTATTGCCGGCCGTGACCGCGTGATTGACTACGTGGCCCGTACCTATGGCCGTGATGCGGTATCACAGATTGCCACCTTCGGTACCATGGCGGCTAAAGGTGCGATTCGTGACGTGGCCCGAGTTTTGGGTAAATCTTATGGTCTGGCCGACCGTATTTCCAAAATGATTCCGACCAAACCTTTGGGTCTGAGTCTGGAAGAATCGCTGGCGGCTGAACCGCAGTTAAAAGATATTGTCACCAATCCGGGTAACCCGGACTATGACGATGCTTCTGAAATCTGGGAAATGGCATTAAAGCTCGAAGGCATTACCCGAAATACCGGTAAACACGCCGGTGGTGTGGTCATTGCACCGACCAAAATTACCGACTTCTCTGCGGTACTGTGCGATGCCGATGGCACCGGCCGGGTGGCCCAATACGATAAAGATGACGTTGAAGCCGCTGGTCTGGTCAAGTTCGACTTCCTGGGGCTGCGTAACCTGACCGTAATTGAAGATGCGGTGCAGAATATTAATAAACGGGTTAAACCCGAGGTCCCGCTGGATATTGCCCATATTCCGCTGGATGACAAAGATGCCTATTTGGTCTTTGCCAATGCTAATACTACTGCGGTATTCCAGTTTGAATCCGTGGGCATGAAAAAGATGCTGAAAGAAGCACGCCCGAGTAAATTTGAAGAAATTATTGCTTTCGTATCTTTGTATCGTCCGGGTCCAATGGACCTGATTCCGGACTTTATTCATCGTATGCATGGCGGTGAATTTGAATACCTGCATCCGCTGCTCGAAGGCGTACTGGAGCCAACTTACGGGATTATGGTGTATCAGGAGCAGGTGATGCAGGCCGCACAGTACTGTGCCGGCTATACGCTTGGTGGTGCAGACTTGCTGCGCCGTGCCATGGGTAAGAAAAAACCCGAAGAAATGGTCAAGCAGCGTAAAATCTTTATTGAAGGTGCGGCCCAAAAAGATATTGATGAAGCCACCGCCAACCATATTTTCGACTATATGGAAAAATTCGCCGGCTATGGTTTTAACAAATCACACGCCGCTGCCTATGCGTTAGTGGCCTACCAGACCGCCTGGCTCAAAGCCCATTACCCGGCCGAGTTCCTGGCTGCCGTCATGTCCTCGGAAATGCAGAATACCGATAACGTGGTGTTCCTGATTGATGACTGCCGCCACAATGGTCTGGAAGTATTACCACCGTCGGTGAATATGTCGCTGTATCATTTCCATGCCACCGATGACAAAACCATTGTGTATGGTTTAGGCGCAATTAAAGGCGTGGGTGAACAGGCCATGCAATCGGTGATTGATTCGCGTATCCAGCAAGGACCATATAAAGACCTGTTTGATTTCTGTCACCGGATTGACCTGAAAAAAATCAATAAACGCACCTTAGAGGCCCTGATTCGTGCCGGTGCGCTAGACTGTTTAGGCATTGAACGTTCCAGCCTGATGGTGCAGTTACCGGAAGCGGTGCAAGCTGCAGAACAGGCCCGTTCTAACCGTGAAACCGGGATTATGGACCTGTTTGGTGAAGTCGAAGAAGTGCAGCGCAAACCGGCCAAACCGGTTAAACCGTGGTCCGATGAAGTCCGCTTAAAAGGTGAAAAAGATACTTTAGGCCTGTACCTGACCGGCCACCCGATTGATGTATACCGGGCTGAGCTGAAATCCTTTATTCCGGCGCGAATTAATGAACTGAGTCCGACCCGCCGTGGGGTCACCACAGTCTTTGCCGGACTGGTGCTGGATGTGGCCAACTTCCCGAACCGGGTGGTGGTGACCTTAGATGATGGCACCGCACGAATTGAAGTATCAGCCAATCACGAGCGTTTCCAGCGCTTTAAAGACATCATCCAGGTTGAAAAAGTGGTGGTGATTGAAGGCGAAATTTATGAGCGCGAAGGTTTTGACCGTCCAATGGGGCGTCTGACCAAAGCCTTTAGCCTGAATGAAATCCGTCAGAAACGGGCTAACAGTATCAAGATTACGCTATCTGCCGAACATGACAGTAAAACGCTGAGTCGTGATGTACAGCAGATTTTGATGCCATATACCAATATTGATATGAGCACGCATATTCCTGTGATTCTGTATGTAGATTATGGTTATGCCACTGCTGAACTGCATTTAGGCGTGCAATGGAAAGTCGCGCCAATGGATGAACTGCTGATCAAGCTACGTGATTATTTTGGTAAAGATGCTCTGCATATCGAATATCAGGTGAAATCTAAAGCCGCCCAAGCGGTGGCGCATGAGCCCAAGCCTGCCCACGTTCCGGCACCTCCAGCGGACATGAGCATGGATGATGCGCTCGATTTATATCAGGCCGAAATGGGTCAATATTCTTAATTTAAAATTTTCTTTATTCTGGACCTTGTATGAGTCAAGTCGACAATGCTGCCTTGTCAGCACATCTCTCCCATGTGCGTATTGTCATGGTCAATACCACTCTGCCCGCCAATATCGGCAGCGCCTTACGCGCCATGAAAACCATGGGCCTGTCCAAACTGGTGCTGGTCGCACCGAAGACCTATCCGCATCCGGATATTGACGCACTGGCGGCCGGTGCCACCGATCTGATTGAACAGATTGAAATTGTCGACACCCTGGAACAGGCCATTCAGGACTGTCATCTGGTGTTTGGTACCAGTGCGCGCAGCCGCACCATTCCCTGGCCGCTGCTGGATGTCCGCCCGGCTGCGGAAAAAGCCATGCAGGCCGTCACGGCATCGCATCAGGAAATTGCGGTGATTTTTGGCCGTGAAGATCGTGGTCTGACCAATGAAGAACTGGCCCTAGCCAATTACCATGTCACCATTCCGGTGAATAGCGATTACGGCGTGTTAAACGTGGCCCAGGCCATTCAGATTATCTGTTATGAAATGCGGATGGCAGCCATGGCCCGGGTAGAACAGCAGCCAGACCCTAAAGCCACCATGCAGGTTCTTGATGGCATTGAAATGGAATGGGATGAGCCTCTGGTGACCCATGCCCAGATGGAACAGTTCTATCCGCATATTGAAAAAATGCTGGCCGAGATTGAATTTATGGATCCGAAAAATCCAAGATTATTACCTTTGCGCTTGCGTCGGCTTTTTGGACGTATACAATTAGATCGTATGGAATATCACTTATTACGTGGCATTTTTAGTCGCGTACAGGCATTGAATAACGGTTCATGGAAAAAATCATCAACAACATCGACACAGGACGAGGATCAAGATAATGCTTAAACAGCTCAAAGAAGATATACAAGCTGTCTTTGCGCGCGATCCTGCTGCACGCAATACCTTGGAAGTCTTAACTACCTATCCCGGCATTCATGCCCTGATCATGCATCGGGTTGCACATGAACTCTGGAACAAAGACTGCAAGGGTTCGGCGCGCCTGCTGTCTTCATTTAGCCGCTTTGCCACCGGTATTGAAATTCATCCGGGCGCAAAAATTGGTCGCCGTTTCTTTATTGACCACGGTATGGGTGTGGTGATTGGTGAAACAGCCGAAATTGGCGATGATGTGACCCTGTATCATGGCGTGACCCTTGGGGGGACCACCTGGAACAAAGGCAAACGTCACCCGACTTTAGAAGATGGCGTGATTGTTGGTGCTGGCGCGAAAATTCTCGGGCCATTTACCGTGGGTAAAAATGCCAAAGTCGGTTCCAATGCAGTGGTGACCAAAGCGGTACCGGCCAATACCACCGCGGTCGGCAATCCGGCGCGTTTTATTACCAAAGATCAGCCGAAAGATGAAGCCGAAGCACGCCGCCGTGACTATGCCGAAAGCATCGGTTTCCAGCCGTATGCGGCTACCCAGGATCAGTCTGATCCGATTCTAGACGGTATGCGGGTCTTGCTCGACCGTATTCAGCACAATGAAAAACGCATGAATACCTTATGTCAGCGTCTGTCTTTACTCGACCCAAGTTTTAAAAAGCAGCAGCAAAACGAACAGCCATTTAGTGCTGAAGAATTAAAAATTATTGAAGATGTGCGCCGTGAATGTGAAGCACAAAGCAGTCAGTCCAAAGCTTAACAACACGGTAACAGCAAACTTCTTGCCTTCTCTTGCATGTTCGTCACAGATTTTTTAGACTGACGAACATGCTCAGCCATTTTAAAATAAATTAACGGATGAATATTATGACGCTTAAGCCTTTGGCATTTGCTCTGATTGCGACCACTTTAGTTTCAGCCTGTTCCACTGCACCAAAACAACAAAACCCAGCCAATGCACCAATTGTGTTTACCGAGCCTGATCTGACCCCTCCATTTTATGCTTTAAATCCGTTTAATTATGATGCACCTCCTCCATTTGAACTGAACCTGCAACAGGCTGCGGCCCAGCCAGTGACTAAAATGGAAGTAACTGCCCCGGATAATCCATCGAAAAAAATTACTTTAGACACCAACCGTCTGATTATTCCTACCATCAACAACAACCAGCGCAGCTTGAAGTTTGCGGTGCTGGCCGGTGAAAATGAAATTGACATCACCGAAATTGATGACTTTTTACAGATGGTCGAAGGTAAAGCACGTCACTATCCACCACGTTTTACTGACCGTCAGGAACGCCGCGGTTTTGAAGCTAAACTCAAAGAAGTCACCCAACAACTGGACAGCCTGGCGGTACAGGAAAATGCCTCTTTTGATGTGCTGATTCGTGCCTTTAAAGCCAGCGTAATGGCACGTAACCTGGACTTAGGTTCAATTTATACCACCCGTTCTCTGGCTTATGCGCAGCGCATCCTGAAAATTAACAAGGAAGATGCCGAAGCCAATTTCTGGTTTGGTTTTGCCCTGTCTGAAGGTGGCGGTCATCGTGAAGCAATTTCTTATTTAGATAAAGCCATGAAAGCCGGCGTACAGGAAGCCTATCTGGCTGCTGCCAACAACTACATTGCTTTAGAGCAAAAGAAAAATGCGGTACAGACCTTGAAAAACTATAAGATCAAGTATCCGCAAGAAGCAGCTGTGGCAGACCGTTTAATTACTGAAATTGAAAAACAGGGCCGCTGGAATGTCTGGCAAATCATGACACCGAAGGCTTAAGCCCGGTGCAAGAAAAAATAGGTCATGTTAGATGGCCTATTTTTTTGTCAATTGAAAAAACCAAGAAATTCAGTATGATTAAAAAAAACTTATAAAATACGATGCGAATTCACATGACCACTATGACGTATAAGATGATGCTGGCCACCGCGCTCAGCAGTTCCATTCTCGTTGGCTGCCAAACGGTCAGTGTTAAACAGCAAGCATTAAATGTCAGCATTGCCAACGAACGGGAAAGTATTTTATCTCGTGACCGCTTGAGCGAGGCCAGCCTCAATGTCTTGTCCATGACTGGCCGTGAAGCGCAAATCTGTACCGAAAACCCGAAACAGTGTATTGATGAACTGAAGCAGATTCCGGAAATTCTGGATGAACAGCTGCTGTCTACTGCCAGCGAAGTCTATCTGGCCAAAGCCATGCAACTGGCCGATTCCTCCAATTGTAAAATCGGAATTTTAAGCAAACACCAGTCTGAAGAAAAACAGCAATTACAGCAGCAGAACTATCAAAAATGCCTCGACCAGCAGCTGTTTATGCTGGATAAAAGTATCCGTTATAGCTATGCCTATATGTTCAAAACCGAACGGGCACCACAAGACCGGATTTTTGACAACCGTCAGGTACAAATCCGCGACTTTTATAATCAGGCCATTGCCAAACTGGTGTCCAGCTATACCCTGCGCCATCAGCCGGATGTGGTGGCCAGCCAGATTCAGGTCGGTGAAAACACCTATCATATTGACTTCAATTATTTTCCGACCTTAAAACAGCAAAAAATCGAGCAGTTAAGAGCCACCTATGACCTGAACTTTTCAGGTTTACGTTCCATTACCCGTCGTGATGGTTTTGGCTCGGAATTTCTGGTCATTCTGCCGGAGCAGCGCGCAGATCAGCCAGAGAAAGCCCGTTATATTATTGATCCTTTAAGCCATCGTTATCCAAACAATCAGAATCCGAATATCCATCAGGCCCGTTATCTGGCGGCAACCCTGGTGGCTGAACCGCAGCAGTTTGGCAATGTAGAGGATATCCTGAACAAGGATTTTCGCCTGCGCGCCTATGATCCCTATAAATATGAACAGGCCCGCATTGCCAATAAAAACTATCCGCTGGCGGCTAATTTTTCTGCGCCTTATGGACTGTGGCTGGCGGAAAATAATCTGCTGAAATCGGCTTATCTGTCACTGATTGACCGTGATGACAAGCTGACCATGCCGCATTTATATTTTCTGGAACCATATAATCCGAATAAAAAAGTGCTGGTTTTGGTGCATGGTCTGGCCAGTAGTCCGGAAGCCTGGATTCGCTTAACCAACGATATTATGGGTGATCCAGTGTTACGCGAGCATTATCAGGTCTGGCAGGTGTTTTATTCGACCAATATGCCAATTATTGAAAGCCGTTTCCAGATTCATGCTCTATTGACCCAAGCCTTCCAGCAGGTCAATCCCAAAGCCGCGGCGAAAAAAGATGCGGTGCTGGTCGGCCACAGTATGGGCGGGATTATTGCCCGACTCCTGGTCAGTGATGCCGATGTGTCCAAAGAAGCCCTGTCGATGATGAGTGGCCGACAACTGGCCAAATACCGCCGTATTCCCGTGATTCAGCAGCGCCTGATTATGCAGGATATTCCTAACTTTAACCGAGCAATTTTCTTGGCCGCTCCGCACCGCGGCACCGAATATGCCGATCGCTGGTTTACCAAAGTGGCGCGTAAAATTATCCGTTTACCGGGGGCATTTTTAAATGCGGCCACCGATTCATTGTTAAATGAAGACCCGAGCCTGAAAGATCTGGTCAATGAACTAGATAAAGGCCTGATTCAAAATGGCCCGAGCGATTTAAGCCATCAATCCAAATTTATTGCCTTAACTCAAGATATTCAGCCACGTAAAGGACTGAAATATCATAGTATTATGGGCAATACCAGTCAGAGTAACGACCCTGCTCTCATCACCGATGATATTGTGGCCTATGAAAGTGCGCATCTGAAACAGGCCCAGTCTGAAAAAATTATTACCGGCGGCCACTCGATTCAGGAAACCCCGGAGGCGGTATTAGAACTGCGCCGGATTTTACGCTTACATTTGCAGGAGCTGGGTTTATATAAACCTTAACCTGCCAATAAAAAACCGAAGCCTTCAACCGCTTCGGTTTTTTATCTCTGGAAGATGGCTACATATTGCCACATATTAAAGTGTGGCAGGAGGCAAACCGGCATAAGCCTACAGCAACAGCTGCTTTAATTCGTCATCGTCATATTCACGCGGATTATAATACGGCGAATCACAAATCATCCGGGCAATGTCCGCCGGGGCGTGTTCCGGTAACCCTAAGTCTTTTAAAGCCAGAGGAATCTGCAGGCGCTGGTTTAATTGATAGATAAAACGGCCCAGCTCCTCCCGACTGTCAACACCCAGTGCAGCGGCCAGTTGATCCATCGCCTGTACATCGGCATGGCGGTTATAGTGCACCGAATAGGCCAGCATAATCGCGTGGGTTTGCGCATGAGGCAGGTTAAAGGTGCCCCCTAGGCTATGACAGATTTTATGGTGAATCGCCATACCGACCGAACCCAGACAAATCCCAGCCAGCCACGCGCCATAGCTGACCTGTTCACGCAGTTGAATATCGTTCGGATGCTGTACCAGTTCCGGTAAAGCGGTGGCCAGACAGCGAATCGCCTCCAGCGCCATCAGGCTAATCACCGGATTTTTATTTTCTGCATACAAGGCCTCCACCGCATGGGCCATCGCATTCATGCCCGAACAGGCAGAAATCTCTGCCGGCAGATTCAGGCTAAGCGCTGGATCATAAATCACGATTTTCGGTAACACCTGTGCAGCTTTGCCGGTGGTTTTCAGCTGATTTTCCGTAATACCATATACTGGGGTCATTTCACTGCCCGCATAGGTGGTCGGAATTGCTACAATCGGCAGATGGGTGTTCAGAGCAATCGCTTTGGCTAAACCAATAGCCGAACCGCCACCCAAAGCCAGACAGCAATCCACCTGCAATTCTTGTGCTGCCTGAATCGCCTGCCGTGCCACCTCTGCCGGCACGTGCATTACCGCATGAGCATAAACCGTAACGGTCAAATCACCAAGTTGCCGGGCCAGCTGCTCAGCGGCCTTCTGCTGGCCGGGCGTGGCAATCAGCAGAATCTTGTGATAACCGGCCTGCTTGAGAATATCCTGCGTGCGCTTGGCTTCCCCCGCACCAAAATACACCTGTACTGGCAAAGCCTGATAATAGAATTTGGGCATCATGGGCTCATCTTCATGTTGTTCTTTACCCCAGTATAGAGTGCCTCTCCTGCTGCTTCGAGCGCATTGCTGCAACGCTGCTTTCCATATTTCCTGGTCTTCTCTGCTGCAATCTTCATCAGCTGTATTGCTCGCTTAATTTTCTCCGCCATAAGCTGCTCAGTTTCAGCACAGATTTTCCAGAATCGGTTTTTTCCGCCTAGCTAAATTTGTTAAGATGAAGCGCTTGTTGGGTCGTCAACAGCATCGACGTGCAGGATTTAAACACGATGTTTTATCTGCTCCAGCTGGCCCAAATGACATCCACGCGGTGAAAGCCATTCCAACACCCATGCGTTAATTGAAGGAACTGAATGTACATGAACATGCAAGAAATTGTGGCTGACTTATCTTCGCATACCCCGATGATGC
Organism: Acinetobacter sp. C15; assembly: GCF_013420645.1. Lineage (NCBI taxonomy): Bacteria > Pseudomonadati > Pseudomonadota > Gammaproteobacteria > Moraxellales > Moraxellaceae > Acinetobacter > Acinetobacter sp. C15. Next base: position 9,096 of record NZ_VOXR01000011.1, on the reverse strand, counting down.
AACAATATTTAAAAGTGAAGATGCAACATCCACATTCTTTAATGTTTTATCGAATGGGTGATTTCTACGAATTATTTTTTGATGATGCGCACAAGGCGGCCAAACTGTTAGGCATTACCCTGACCCATCGCGGTAAGGCCAATGGCCAGCCAATTCCGATGGCCGGCGTGCCCTATCATTCTGCCGAAGGTTATCTGGCGCGACTAGTCAAAAAAGGCGAAACCGTGGTGATCTGCGAGCAAATTGGAGAGGTAACTGGCAAAGGCCCGGTCGAGCGTGGCGTAGTACGGATTATTACCCCCGGCACACTCACCGACGATGCCCTGCTCAACAGCTATCAATCTTCCAATCTGGTCGCGCTCTGTTTACAGCAGAACCAGATCGGGATTGCACTGCTAGATTTAAGTGCCGGTATTTTCAAGGTCCAGCAGCAGGAGTATCAACCGGAACAGCTGGCGATTGAACTGTCGCGTCTCATGCCAAGCGAAATTGTGGTCGATGAAGATATTGTCGATCCGAATATCATCGAGTCTGTTAAAAAACAGCTGGATTGCCCGGTTACCAAACGTCCAAATGTCGATTTTAACCTGAATAATGCCCAGAAAACCCTGTGTGACCAGCTAGGCGTAGCTACCCTATCTGGCTTTGGGATTGATCATTTGCCTTTGGCCAAAGCCGCCGCCGCCGCCTTGATTCACTATGCCAAAGAAACCCAAAGAACGGCGTTGCCGCATATCCGCTCGATTCAGCTGGAACAAAGTAGCGATTTTATTGCGCTAGACCCGGTGACCCGGCGTAATCTGGAACTGATTGAACCTTTATTTGAACACGGCACCTCACTGTTTCAGCTGATTAATGACTGCCAGACCGCGATGGGTGGTCGTCTACTTAGCCGCACCTTAATGCAACCGCTACGTGATACCGCACTGCTGGATGCAAGGCTGGATGCGACCGAAGCGATTTTAACTGGTTATCACGATGCACCAATTCGTCTGGTACTGAAAGAAATTAGTGATATTGAACGTGTGCTGAGCCGGGTCGCTTTAGGCAGTGCGCGCCCACGTGATCTGGTGCAGCTGCGTCAGGCCTGTGCCCAGATTCCGTATTTACGTCATGCCGTGCAGCCGATTGTCAGTGCCGGCCAATCCAAATATTTACAACAGCTGAATGAAGAACTGGGCGATTTTCAGGGCCTTTACCAGCGTTTAATGGCGGCCATTGTGGAACAGCCACCGGTGTTGCTGCGTGATGGTAATGTCATTGCCGAAGGCTTTGACAGCGAGCTGGATGAGTTACGTCAAATCCGTGATCATGCCGGCCAGTTCCTGATTGATCTGGAAATTCAGGAGCGTGAACGTACTGGCATCAACACGCTTAAAATTGGCTATAACCGCGTTAGTGGCTACTATATTGAACTGTCCCGTGCGCAGGCTGAACAGGCACCGGAGCATTATATTCGCCGTCAGACCTTAAAAAATGCCGAGCGTTATATCACCCCAGAACTGAAAAGTTTTGAAGACAAAGTATTATCGAGTGAATCACGCGCGCTGGCACGGGAAAAAATGCTGTTTGAAATGCTGCTGGATGAGCTGCGTCAGGACATTGGCAATTTGCAGATGATGAGCAGCGCCATTGCCCAGATTGATGTGCTGGCCAACTTTGCCCATCAGGCCCGCCTGAAAAACTGGACCCGTCCGGAATTCTCACCGGAAATTGGAGTCAAGATTGTCGCCGGCCGTCATCCAGTGGTGGAAGCCTTGAGCAAAACCGCATTTACCCCAAATGACACCACACTGGATTTTAACCATCGTATGGCAATTATTACCGGGCCGAATATGGGCGGTAAATCGACCTTTATGCGCCAGACCGCACTAATTGCCCTGCTTGGCTATTGTGGCAGTTATGTGCCGGCTCAAGCTGCGGTGCTAGGTCCGATTGACCGGATTTTCACCCGGATTGGTTCGGCCGATGACCTGTCTACCGGTAAATCAACCTTTATGGTGGAAATGACCGAAACCTCGCAGATTCTGCATCATGCCACCAATCAGTCACTGGTGCTGATGGATGAAGTTGGTCGTGGTACCAGTACCTATGATGGCCTATCCTTGGCCTGGGCCTGTGTGCTGGATTTAACCAAACGGATTAAATGCTTATGCCTGTTTGCCACGCATTATTTCGAACTGACCGAGCTGGGCAAAGAATCGGGTATTGATAATTATCATGTTACGGCCAAAGAACTCAATGGCAACCTGATTTTACTGCATAAAGTCCAGCAGGGTCCGGCCAGCCAGAGTCATGGTTTGCAGGTGGCCAAACTGGCCGGTATTCCTGCCAATGTGATTAAAGAAGCACAAAATCGCCTGAAGATTCTGGAAAAGCAGTCACATCAGTCGGTACAAAAATCGGTCCAGCATGATTTATTCAGTGAACCGGTGGTAGAAACTGAAGTGATTGAACGGATTGTCGAAGTTGAAAAACCATCACTGGCCCTCGAAGCCTTACGCCAACTGGATGTCGATAATCTCACCCCACGTCAGGCTCTAGAGCAATTGTATGCCCTGAAAGAGCAGCTAAACGCCTGATTCAAGACTTGAATTTCATATATGGAAAGGCTCTCATTTGAGAGTCTTTTTCATTTATAAGTTTTTTTGATGGTTTTATAGCACTTTTATCAAATTTAGTAGCACTGTCTATATCAAATATCAGTAAAAGCAATTGTTAGTTCACATCATTTTTGCCTAAAATACAGCTTAGTTAGTAGAACCATATTTTTAGGTAGCTGTCGCCATGACATTTGTTGTCACTGAAAACTGTATTAAATGTAAATATCAAGACTGTGTAGAAGTATGCCCTGTAGATTGTTTCTATGAAGGTCCAAACTTCCTGGTGATTAACCCGGATGAATGTATTGACTGCGCACTGTGTGAACCTGAGTGTCCAGCCAATGCGATTTTCTCGGAAGATGAACTACCAGAAGGTCAGGAAGTATTTATCGAGCTGAATGCTGAACTGGCAGAAAAATGGCCAAATATCACGCAAATTGGTGAACAGCCTGCTGACCGTGAAGAATGGAATGGCAAGCCGGACAAATTACAATACTTAGAAAAGTAATTTTAAAAAGATCAGCAAAAGCTGATCTTTTTTTATACCTAAAACACACATTTGATTGCAATATTTTCAATTTTTACCGAAGCTTTTAGATTAGAATGCTTAGGATTTTAGTAAACGTTTGATTTGCATAATGACGCAATTTCTCAAGGCGGTGCTCTCGCTCAGCATCGTGCCCCTGATCATGCTCGGATGTACAACCACACCGCAGAAAGGGAAAACGATTCATTCGCCTGATGGAAAACGGATTTATATCCCACAAGAAAAAATCAGCTATGAACGCAAGGTCGCACCAAAAGTGGTGCCCTATGCCTATAACAGCTGGATTGCCGTGACCGATAACCTGCGCCAGGTCCGCGAATATGAAAAATTCCTGAACGCAGAAGGCGTCGGTAATATTATTCCAAGTTTTGAATTACTGCGCACCGCACGTGACTGGCAAAAATGTGGCCGCTCGCAATACATGGTGCCCAACCGCGAATTATGGCGCAATCAGATTCCAACCTTAAAAGTCTTTAAATATCTGGTTGCCTCCAAAGTCCTGACCGATTTTGAAGTCACTTCAGTCTATCGCGATTTACCGCTGAACCAGTGCGCCGGTGGTGCCAGTTCCTCACGGCATTTATATAATTCCGCTATTGATTTCCGGATTGGGCCGGAATTTCCACAGCCGCAAGATTATGCCTTTATTGAAAATACCAAGTTCAGACTGTGCCAGTTCTGGACCCAGTATGGTCAAAGCCTGAATATGGGCTTGGGACTGTATGCTTCAGGGCAAATCCATATTGATACGCAGGGCTATCGTACCTGGGGACCGGATTTAAGCCGCTATTCGTCAATGTGCTATTACGAATAAATCCGGATCTGAATACGGAGGTGCTGCGGCACCTCTTTTTATGTCTATTAATTCTGCAACTCTCCCGATAAAAATTGCACTCTAGGGGGAAAAGTTTAAAATGCATGCATTGCAACAAAGGTGCCCCCGACTATGAAACAAATGTGGACCGACCTCGACCACTACATCGAAACACATTTAATTCCTGAAGATCCGATTCTGACCCAAACCTTAAAACATACCAATGATCGGGGTTATCCGGATCACCTTGCTGTTGCGCCCAACCAGGGCATGTTGTTACAGATGTTAATTCAGATGAACGGCTGTAAACGTATTCTGGAACTTGGTACCTTTGCTGCCTATAGCACCATGTGGCTGGCGCGTGCCTTGCCGGAAGATGGCTATATTCTGACTATTGAAGGTCGTGATGCACACGCCGCCGTGGCACAGGAAAATATTGATCAGGCCAAGCTGAAACAGACTATTGATTTGCGTGTGGGCCGCGCCGCCGATATTTTAAAAAGCCTGCCAGCTGATACTGCCCCGTTTGACTTTATTTTTATTGATGCCGATAAACAGAGCTATCCGGAATATCTGGAACTGAGCCTGAATCTGTCACGCTCCGGCACCTTAATTTTTCTGGACAATGTAATTCGCGCCGGTGACATCATTAATCCGGACAATCACAAGCCCAGCATTGAAGGCATTCGCGAGATGTTTAAGCTGATGCAGGAGCATCCACGTTTATTGTCCTCAACTGCCTTGCAAACGGTAGGCAGCAAAGGACATGATGGCTTTGCCTTGGCCATCGTTAAATAAGGCCCAAACAGAACAAAAAACACACAAAATAATATTTATTTTATTTTTTATAAACTTACATATACTGTCCATATAGTTATCCACAATAAATGCGGATAACCTTGGACAGTAATTCATCAGATGCGTGTAAGATATTTGGGCTTTATTTCACCACCAGTAACGGCACATTGGAATTCCGGAAAATGGTGGTGGTAATACTGCCTAAGAAAAACTGATGGATTTTGCTGTGGCTAAAGGCCCCAAGCAAAATTAGCTGAATACCATGTTCACGCTGATAATCCAGAATATTCTCCGCCACATCTCCATAACGATATTCCACCACCACATCTAAACCAGCGGCTTTTAAATACTGGGTCGGTTCATTTAATATTTCCGGATGATCACCCACATACAGCAAATGACATTGCAGCAGACGCAGCAAATCACTTTGGGTGATGCGCTTCATGATTTTTAAGCAGGTTGGTGAATATTCATAAGCGAAAATAAAACGGGTTGGCGGCTTAAACTGCTCGCCCACGGTCATAACGGCACAATTGGCCCCGCGGATAAAGTTTTCGACGTTACTGCCCAGGGCTTTATTGCGTTCGGCGGAACGCTCCCCAACCCGGCCGATGACCGCAATATCATCTTCTTGCAAGACATTAAAACTTTGTTCAAGAAAATCGCCTTTTTCCTGAATCTGGGTCGGCACGATATTATATTTTTGCTGCACCATCTCGGAAATATGACGCAGCAGATTATTGCTATATTCCAGCGCAATGTCGCTCTGCTTCTGTTCCAGCTCGGCCAGTTCCTTCAATAACATGGCATTGCTTTCAAAACCAATGACCCCGCTAATTTCACCTAAGTGATAACTGGCCGGATAATAGTCCAGCACCTGTAACAGCACCAGTTCCCGCTGGGTCTGCTTGGCTATCCACGCTGCGGCTTCCGCGAGTGCATTGATACAGGGTGAAGAATCAATACAGGCAATTACTCGTTTCATTGTCGCCTCTCTTGTTGCCTGTCTGCCAGGCTTTCGTTTTAATTGTTATCTAAAACTTAGCATAAGTCCTCAGCGGATGACATGACAAAATGTAAATAAAACACAGACATTTGAAGATAGAGAGCTATGTATGAGATTAATCACGATAACGAATCAAACGTGCCGGATTCCCTGCCACAATGGCCCGGCTTTCAATATCTTTGGTGACCATGCTGTGCATGCCGACAACCGCATGGGCACCAATTTTAATACCATCCTTAACGCCGACATGAGCACCCAGCCAGACATCGCGTTCAATTTCGATGCCCTGCGAACGCACCGGCTGCTGGTAAATCGGCTGAGCCAAATCCATGCCATGATCAAAGGCATATAAATGGCAATAGGCGGCAATACGCACCTGATCGTGAATCTTAATGCCGACCCGACCACCATCTAGAATACTATGATGATTAATCGCCACTTCACTGCCAATATGCAGCGGACCATGCAAGGTACAATCTGCAGCAATAAAAGTATTATCCCCAATAATAATTTTACGTCCCGGTTCGGCAAAAATATGCGCCAGCGGTGAAATAAAGCAGTTCTCGCCAATTTCTACCGTTTCCATCTCCATCAAATAGGCCTGATAGTCTTTTTGCCAGGCTTCGGCCCAGACCCGGTTTTTCGGTTTCAGCGACCAGTACAGCCACGGCATATAATTCAGCCGATGTTTATGCTGTTCCCGATATTTCAGCAAAGGATCATGTTCAGTCATCTGCTGGCTCCTCCATGACTTTGAGCTGTTCCCGGCCGCGGGTAACGTCCTGAATTTTTAAGGCCAAAGGCTCAATCTGATGCACCTGTAATAAGGCATTGACCTGCACGCCATCTGCCCCGTACTGTTCCTGAAACTCGATATTCTGGCTATTCAGTTCATATTGAAAAATGGCCCATTCATTAAACTGGCACTGAAACTCGACTTTTTTCTTTTCAATCAGTTCAATTTTTTCTGCCAGCAGCAGGCATTGCCCGGCACAACCGCCATAGGCACGCACTAGGCCACCGGTGCCAAGTTTAATCCCGCCATACCAGCGATTGACCAGCACCAGCACATTGGTCAGCTCATTGCCCTCAATGGTAGCCAGAATAGGTCGGCCGGCAGTGCCAGAAGGTTCACCATCATCATTAAAACGCACCTGATGGCCAATTTTCCATGCCCAGCATTGATGGGTAGTGGTCAGGTCTTTGTTGGCTTCCAGAAAATCTTTAACCGCCTGTTCGTTTTCTACCGGTACGGCAATGGCCTCAAAACGGCTCTTTTTAATATCTTCTTCAAAGCGAACAAGGGAGGCAATGGTAAATGGCATAACACAGCTAAAATGCAATAATCTCTGAAATTATAACGTGTTTTCAGGCAAATTTTGGCAATAAAAAACCTCCCAAACTGGGAGGTTATGTTGAGTTGACGATTAACGCTCGCGTAATGCTTCCTGGGCCTTGTTAAACGGTTTAATCAGATAATCCAGTACGGTTTTAGAACCAGTTTTAATATCGACCGTGGCCACCATTCCGGGGGTAATACTGAACTGCTGGCCAGATTTATTGGTCAGTTTATCGGTATCAGTCCGGATATAGACCCGGTAATAAAACTGGTCCTGCTTGACTTCATCACGGATGGTATCCGGTGAAATCACCGTGACCTTCCCCTTTAAACCGCCATAAATCGAATAATCATAGGCGGTAATTTTGACCAGTGCTTCCTGGTCTGGGCGAATAAATGCAATATCCTGCGGCGAGATACGCGCTTCAATTAATAACTGTTCATCTAAAGGCACAATGGTCATTAACTTGCCATTTTGCGGCACGACCCCGCCAATGGTCATCACATCAATTTCCTTGACCACACCCCGTACCGGCGACTTGAATATTGTGCGGTTCAAAGTGTCGGACTTGCCACGTACCACCTGTTGCTGGGTCTGTACATCGGTACTGGACTTGGACAGCTCTTCACGCGCTTTGACATAATACTGGTTACGAATATCATTCATCTGGTTGCGCAGGTCATTGGCCTCGCGTTTCAGACGCAACACTTCCACCTCACTGGCCGCACCTTTGGCCACCAAGGGTTCGGTCATACGCAATTCCTGCTCGACCAGCACAAGAGCCTGCCGTAAACCGGCCAGCGATTCTTCCAGATTAGCCCGGCGCGAATCGTATAAAGCGGTTTCCTGCTGTACCAGTTTGGGCTCTTTTAACACTTCTTCAGGAAAAACCAGGGGTGTGCCATTTACTTCAGCGCGTAACCGGGCCGAAGTCGCCAAGGAAGATACCAGCAAAGATTCCGATTCCCCCACATTAGAAGCAAACCGGGTCGGGTCCAGCTGGGCCAGCACCTGCCCACGGTTAACAATTTCCCCTTCGCGGACATTCAAGGTGGTGAGAATCCCGCCTTCTAAGGACTGTACCACCTGCTCTTTCGAAGATGGCACCACTTTACCAGTGCCGGTAGATACTTCTTCCAGCTTGAACAGCCAGGCCCAGAGTAGCAAAACTGCCAGTCCAATACAGATAATCCAGATAAACAGACTGGCTTTAGGTAAAGGTGGCTCCAGCTCGGTCACCTGCATTGAACGTTTGTTTAATTGTTCACTCATGACTTCGCTCCTGCCATCTGACGCGGTTGAGATCCAGACTGATTAAGAATCTGGTCTCGTGGCCCGTCCATCACAATTTTCCCATCATTGACCACAATAATCCGGTCCACCAGCTCTAAGACTGCACGGCGATGGGTGGTCACCACCAAAGTCCGGTGCCCAAGCCACATTTTCAAATGATCAATCAACTGTTTCTCGGAGACATCATCAATTGCAGCCGTTGGTTCATCCAGCAATAAAATATTCGGCTGACGCAGCAGCAAACGGGCCAGCAACAAGGCCTGTTTCTGGCCACCAGAGAACCCCACACCACCTTCCAGAATCAGATGGTCCAGCCCTTCTTTCTTTTCCTGCACAAAAGCCAGCGCACCAGTAATTCGAAGTGCCTGCAAAATATCGTCATCATTGGCCAACGGTGCACCCAAGGTCAGGTTTTCCCGCACTGTGCCAAAAAACAGATGTGCATTCTGATTCAAGAGGCCCATATCACGGCGTACATCAGCAGGATCAATCAGACCCAGTTCTACGCCATCGAGTTTAATTTTGCCCTGATTCGGGGTTTGCATGCCGGAAAAAAGCTGCAACAAGGTCACTGCTGTCCCATAGTTTGCTTTAAATAAAAAAACCTGAGTCCTAACAGTTAAAATATGAGTGCAAACAAACACTTTAACGACCAGGATTCAGGTTTTGTCACATCAGAATACCGTATTTCATGA